>JAJFFA010000939.1 GCA_021776885.1 Planctomycetota bacterium | reverse complement strand
GCCCGCTTGAGGCCTCCGGGGTTCTTGGGCGCGATCTCCGCCAGGAACTCGTACACCGCGAGGGCCGACGAGTAGTGCCCGGCCGACTCGAGCGAGACGCCCAGCAGGAGGTTCGCCTCCTCGTCCAGGGGGCTGGTCGCGAGGTAGGTCTCGAGGGACTTGGCCGCGGCGTCGTGGCGCCCGGCCTTGGCCAGGCCGCGGGCCATGGCCAGGGGCGTGGCGCCCTTGAGCAGCTTGAACAGCCTCCCGGACTTCTTCTGCTCGTGACGCTTCTTGAGCGCCCGGCGCAACCCGGCTCGCGCTTCGCCCTGGTCAGGGTCGAGCTCGATCAGCTGCTGGTAGAGCTGGATGGCGAAGTCGAAGTTGCGGCGCTTGGCCGCCTCCTCCGCCTTCTGGATGTGCTTGCTGAAGTCCACTTTGGAGCCACTGGCGCCCCCGACCGGTTCGGGAGCCCGGGGGGCTCCACCGATAATGAGGGCGAAAAAGAGTAGAGTCGGCGGGTCAGCCCGTCAACGCTGGGCTATCCTCCCGACCCGATCCGGATACGCCTGTGACCGAGAAGCTCGAATACGATCTGACCCTCTACCCGGCGCCCGTCCTGCGCCAGGTGGCGGACCCCGTCGAGACCTTCGACCAGGCCCTCGCCGACCTGGTGGAGGCCATGTTCGCACGCATGCGCGCCAGCCAGGGGGTGGGCCTGGCGGCCCCCCAGATCGGCCTGAAGCGGCGCATTTTGGTGCTCAACCCGACGGGTGAGGAAGCGGACGACCTGGTCCTGATCAACCCCCGGATCGTCGACTACGCCGGCCCGAAGACCCGCTTCGACGAGGGCTGCCTGTCCTTCCCCGCGATCTACGCCGAGATCGAACGCCCGGCGGCCTGCACGGTCGAGGCCGTGGGCCTGAGCGGGGAACCCCTGCGTCAGGACTACGAAGGCTTCACCAGCCGCATCATCCAGCACGAGCACGACCACCTCGAGGGCATCCTCCTGGTCGACCGCATGTCGCCCACCGAGAAGCTGCGCAACAAGGCCGCCCTGGAGGAACTGGTCGAGCAGTACCGCGAGGCCCGCGGCGACGCCTCTCCGGGCAAGAAGCGCCGGCGACGCATCTGAGCCCCCGGTGAAGGTCACCCGCGACGCCACGCAGCTCCCGCTGGCGGGTCGCCCCGACGCCGTCGTCAGCATCGGTGTCTTCGACGGAGTGCACCTGGGCCACCAGGCGATCCTGGCCGCGAACCTGCGGGCCGCCCGCGAGCGCGGCGCCCTGCCCACCGTGGTGACCTTCACGAGCCACCCCAAGGCGCTGCTCCTGGGCCGGGCGCCGCGCACCTTGACCACCCTCGACCACCGCCTGGAGTACTTCCGGCGTGCGGGCGTGGGGCACACCTTGGCCCTCGAGTTCGACGAGCGCCTGCGCGCCGTGCCCGCGGAGGACTTCACGCGCGAGGTCCTGATCGAGGGCCTGGGCGCGGTGCGCTTCGTGCTCGGCTTCGACAGCAAGTTCGGCCGCGACCGGGCCGGTGGACCCGAGCTGCTGCGCAGCCTGGGCCACGGGGTCGACGTGATCCCGGAGGTCCTGGTCGGCCGCAGGGCGGTCTCGAGCACCGCGATCCGCGAGGCCGTCGAGCTGGGTGATCTCGAGGGCGCGGCGCGCATGCTGGGCCGGCCGGTCAGCATCTACGGAGAGGTCGTGCGCGGGGAGGGGGTCGGGCGCACCCTCGGCTTCCCCACCGCGAACCTGGAGCTGCACCACGAGCTGCACCCTCCGATCGGGGTCTACGCTGCCCAGGCCCACCGGGTCGACTCGGTCGAGGGTGGCGAGGTGCGCGCCAGCCACGCTGCCGCCGTCAACATCGGCTTCCGCCCGAGCGTCGAAGGAGTGCGACCCGAGCGCCCCATCGTCGAGGCCCACCTCCTGGACCTCGACGAGGACCTCTATGGCGAGCACCTCGAGCTGGTGTTCGTGGCACGCTTGCGGGGCGAGCAGCGCTTCGAGGGCCTGGATGCCCTGCGGGCCCAGATCGCCCTGGACGTCGAGGCGGTTCGGACCTTGCTCCCCACGTGAGCGAGAAGCCCACCGAGCCCGCGCTAAGTCTCGTTACCCTTTGACGAACCCCCGCCCCATCGGGATAATCCTCGCCCCTCGGTCGGACCACCGACCGAACCTGGCCAGGTAGCTCAGTTGGTAGAGCACTTGACTGAAAATCAAGGGGTCACCAGTTCAAGTCTGGTCCTGGCCACCACTCCCCGCCCGCTCCCCCGCCCAAGGCTTCCTGCCCCGTGGTCTCGCACGATCCGAAGATCATCCGCAAGAAGCACCCCGAGCGCATCGAGGTCGAGTGGACGGACGGCCACACCACGATCTACAGCGCCGCGGAGCTGCGTCGCTTGTGTCCCTGTGCGAACTGCGTGCACGAGCTGACGGGCAAGCGCATGCTGGATCCCTCGTCGGTACCCGACGACCTCAGCCAGGAGGACCTGCGCATGGTCGGGAACTACGCCATCGCCATGCGCTTCAGCGACGGGCACGACACGGGCATCTTCCCCTTCCCGTTTCTGCGCGAGCACGATCCGCGGCCTGCGTAGTCCGCGCTAGCCTCCAGCGCCCCGTGGAGCCCCTCCAGATCAACTCGAAGCTGGTGCTCCCGGCGGACGAGCTCGTGCTCTCCTTCGCCCGCTCCGGCGGTCCCGGGGGCCAGAACGTCAACAAGGTCGAGACCAAGGTCCAGCTGCGCTTCAACCTGCGCACCAGCGCAGCCCTGGGCGAGGCACGCAAGTCGAGGCTCTTCGCAGCCCTCGCCAATCGCCTCACGCTGGCCGGGGAGCTGCTGGTCGAGTCGACGCGCACGCGCGAACGCGCGCGCAACATCGAGGACGCGCGCGAGAAGCTCGCCGCGCTGCTGCGCGCCGCCCTGGCCCCGACCAAGGTGCGCCGGGCCACCAAGCCCACCCGTGGCTCACAGCGCCGCCGGCTCGAGGCCAAGCGACGCCGCAGCGACACCAAGCGCCGCCGCCAGGGCGGAGGAAGTGGCGACGAATGACCGAACCCGACCTGCCCGATCCCCTGCTCGAGCTGGCTGCCGCCGTGCGCGAGCTGAGCCTCGCCGTCAAGGGCAAGCGCGGCCCGACGCGCCACGACGCACGCGCCCTGCTGCTGCCCCTCGGAGAGCTCCTGCTCGGCGGCCGTGAAGAGCAGGCCGCCCAGGCCCTGCAAGGCCTGGAGCAGACCCTCGAGCCCGTGGGCGAGGCCTGGGTGCTCGCGATCCAGGAGGAGCTGTCCCTGGCCTGCTCCGAGCACGTGCACAGTGTGGATCCGCGCTACCTGTCCCACCCGCGCTACGACTTCGACTACACCCTGGCCGCCCGCGAGCGCCTCGAGCAGCGGCTGGCCGCGGCCCAGGTGCTGGGTGTCCCGGCGGGAGAGGAGCTGCTGGCCGGAGTGGCCCAGGCCGATGAGCGGCTCAAGGCGGCGATCAGCGCGGCCGATGACTCCTAAGCGGCTACACGCAAAAGACTTACGCTTCATTACGCGCTGAGGGGCGCCGTGCTCCCGGGGGCTCCAAGGCCCTCGCAATTCCGCCGATTCCGGGTCAGGACCCCGTGATCCGGGCCGATGGTGCCTTGCGACAAAGCTCTGCGAGAGCCCGCGGCCGCCGGCTGCGGGTTTGGTGGTTCCTACGACCACCCGAACGACGCCCCATCCCGCAGAACTCTCATCTCTCTGGAGTCTCAAATGAAGACACTCGTGACCAGCGCAGTCGCGCTGACCCTGACCAGCGTCCCGGGGTTCGCCTCGGAGACCGATTGGTCTCAGTTGGACAAGGAGGTCGAGGCCCTCACTGCAAGCCTCGCTCAAAACGGCAATGGAGGCCCCAGCGTCAGCGGGTTCCTTCAGACGTTCTATGGGTACACCGGAGTTCCGGGTCCCGTGGACATCGGCGGTTTCTGGGTACCCAACGCACGCATCGAGCTCGAGGGCGACGTAGCGGACTACCACTATCGCGTGGAGTACAACTTCGCTGCCCTGGATTCCGACGGCCCCGTCGACGACCCGGCGACCGCCAACATCGACGAGAGCCAGTTCGACCGCAGCAGCCAAAGCCTGCTCGACGCTTTCCTGCACTTCCCCCTGGGGGGCATCAACGGCACCGTCGGCCAGTTCAAGCCGCCGGTGCTTCAAGGCTCGCTCACCAACCGTGACGAGCTGACGTTCTTCAGCCGCTCGGTCATGGGCGAGGTCTTCGCGGCCCGCGACCAGGGCGCCATGGTGAGCGGCCAGTTCGATCAGGTTGCCGTGTGGTTGGCCGTCATGAATGGTGGCCCCGAGGCCGGCATCGGCACCGTCGGTGACGCCCTCTTCTTTGCGGGCCGGGTCTCCGTCGATCTCCTCGGCGAAGGCGTGAGCTCCTCGGCCCAGGGGTCCCTGGGCGGCACCCGTGACCCCAGCGCCACGGCGGGCCTGAGCTACTTCGACGACGACGCGACGAACGCGGCGGGTGTCGCCATCGACGGCGTCGTCTCCACCGACGTCTACTCCTTCGGCGGCGAGCTGCTGGCACTGCGCAACGAGACCGGTTCGGGCGCGGGCAACACCGGGATGTTCTACGCCCGGGGCCTTCCCAGCTTCCTCGGCCTGGACACGGGTCGTCTCAACCTGGCCGAAGACTCGATGCCCTGGTCCGCCACGGGCACCTACATGCTGGTTCCGGACACCTGGGAGGTCGCCGCGCGCTACCAAGAGCTCGACAACGGCTCGGTCGCGATCGGACAGCCCGGTGCCCAGGTGGGCGATGTCGCCATCAACCACTACATGAACGGCCACGCGCTCAAGTGGACCCTGCAGTACACGCGGATCTTCCTCGAGCAAGCCGATGACCTCGACGTCGTCGCCTTCGGCGCCACGCTGAGCTACTAGCCCTAGCCACTTCTCTCCCGCGCGAGTCGCGGGGGACGAAACCACGAAGACCCCGCGCGCGCCGCGGGGTCTTTTCTTTTTGGCACTCCGCGGTGCGGGAAGCGCGCGAGCGGGCCGATTCGATTCCTACGAGTCGTCTCCACGTGGGACTCAAACGCATGTTTCCTCGCTTCTCACTCCTCGTTCTCTCCCTCGCGCTGACGACCGATACGGCGCTCTCGAACGACTCGGCCTGGAGCACCCTCGATGCCGAGGTCGAGGCCCTGGCCAACGCCCTGCGCGATGAGGCTCAACCGATCCAGCTGGGCGGGCTCCTGCGCTTCATCGGTGCGCAGTCGAGCCAGAACCCCGGAGGCGGCAGCCCCCAGGACCTGGGCGGCGTCCTGATCGACTCGGTGCGCATCGACGTGGCGGGTCAGCTCGCGGGCTGGGACTGGTTCTTCGAAGGCGAGACCGTGCGCGGCAACCTCAACCTGCTCGACGGCTGGATGCGGCATAGCCTCGGCCAGAACCACTCCTTGACCGTGGGCCAGTTCCGCCCGCCGATCCTGCGCTCGGCGCTGATGTACCGCGGCAACCTGCTCCTGCTCGCGCGTACTCGCAACGGCGGCCTGATCTTCGACCGTCGCGACCAGGGCGTGATGCTCGAGAGCTCCCTCGACGACGTCCACCTGGCCCTCGCCGCGCAGAACGGAGCCGACTCGACGGGCGACGACCTGCAGCTGACGGGCCGCGTGCAGTGGGACGCCATGGGCAACGGTGTGGGCCCTACCGAGGGTGCCTTCGGCGCCGGGCAAGGCACGCACCTGACCCTGGGCGCCGCCATCACGGATGACGCTGCGGCCCCCAACGATGGACACGCGATCGCGGCCGAAGCCGCCCTGACCATCGACCGCTTCTCCGTCCAGGCGGAGTGGATCGACTACGAAGAGGACTTCAACCTCCTGCGCGGCGCCGGTACGGCCCTGCCCACGGAGCCCGAGTTCGGTGGCACCCACCCCTGGAGCCTGACGGCCAGCGCCTTGGTGGTCCCGGACAAGGTCGAGCTCGCCGCGCGCGTGGATGAGTTCGACGACGAGGAAGGCATGGGGCGCAACCGCACCCTGACCACCTTCGGCTTCAACTTCTTCATCGACGGCCACGACCTCAAGTGGCAGCTGAACTACTCGCACCTCGACAGCACCGCAGGTGACGAGGAGATCCTGGCGATCGGAGTGACCGCCCAGATCTGATTCGAGCGACTCCTGACCCTTGTACCGCCACGGTCCATCCCCTCGGGCCGTGGCGGTACTCTTTTTGGGCCAGGTCAGCGCGCTCCCCGCCTGACCCCGGGTTAGGGTTT
Organism: Planctomycetota bacterium; assembly: GCA_021776885.1. Classification (GTDB taxonomy): domain Bacteria; phylum Planctomycetota; class UBA1135; order UBA1135; genus JAJFFA01. The sequence continues at coordinate 5,250 of JAJFFA010000939.1, read as the reverse complement.
CGCCCATGAGCTCCAAGGGCACGACCTCCGAGGGGAACCGTCTCGCGCGGGAGACCAGCCCCTACCTGCTGCAGCACGCCCACAACCCGGTGGACTGGTACCCCTGGGGCAGCGAGGCCCTGGAGCGCGCGCGGGCCGAGAACCGGCCGATCTTCCTCTCGGTCGGCTACTCGGCGTGCCACTGGTGCCACGTGATGGAGCGCGAGTCCTTCGAGAACGCGCAGATCGCGGAGCTGATGAACGCGCACTTCGTGAACGTCAAGGTCGATCGGGAGGAGCGTCCCGACCTGGACGAGATCTACATGAAGGCCACGCAGCACATGACCGGCAGCGGCGGTTGGCCCATGAGCGTCTTCCTGACGCCGAAGCTCGAACCCTTCTTCGCGGGCACCTACTTTCCGCCCTACTCCATCCTGGGTCGCCGGGGCTTCGCCGACATCGTCGCCAGCCTGGCGCGGGCCTGGGAAGAGAACGCGCAGCGCCTCTCGGATCAGGCCCAGCGCATGACGGAGGTGATCGCGCGCGAGGGTCGTGCCGACACCCGCGGCAGCGTCGATCCGGCGGTGCTCGACGCCTCCCTGGCCGCCCTGCGCGAGAGCTTCGACCCCGTCTGGGGCGGGTTTGGCGACGCACCGAAGTTCCCGCACTCCATGGACCTGCGCGTGCTCCTGCGCCACGGCCGACGCACGGGCGACCCCGACGCTCTGAAGATGGCGTCCTTCAGCCTCGACAAGATGGCCCGCGGCGGGATCTACGATCAGCTCGGCGGAGGCTTCCACCGCTACAGCACCGACGACGAGTGGCTGATCCCGCACTTCGAGAAGATGCTGTACGACAATGCGCTCCTGGTCCCGGCCTATCTGGAGGCCTCCCTGGCCCTCGAGGACGAGGGCGACACCTGGGGCTTCGAGCGCGTCGCGCGCGAGACCTGCGACTGGATGCTGCGCGAGATGCAGACCCCCGAGGGCGCCTTCGCCAGCAGCCAGGACGCCGACACCGAGGGTGAGGAGGGGCGCTACTTCACGTGGACCCCCGAGGAGCTGATCGGGGTGCTCGGGGCGCGGCGCGCTGGGCAGGCCCAGGAGTGGTTCGGGGTCACCCCCGAGGGAAACTTCGAGCACGGCACGAGCGCCCTGACACGGCGCGACGAGGCCCGCGCGGTGGCGGCGCGCCTGTCCGTGCCCGAGGACGACCTCCTGCGCTCGATGGCCGAGGCCCGCGACGAGCTGCGCCTCGCCCGCGAGCGCCGCGTGCGCCCCGGCCTGGACGACAAGGTCCTGGTGGCCTGGAACGGGCTCGCGATCAGCGCCCTGGCCCAGGCTGCGCAGGTGCTCGAGGAGCCGCGCTACCTCGCGGCCGCCCAGGGCGCGGCGCGCTACCTGATCGAGCACCTGTTGCGCGAGGATGGACGCCTGTTCGCCACCGCCCGCGCCGGACGCGCCCAGCACGAGGGTTGCCTGGACGACTACGCCTTCCTGATCCAGGGCCTCCTGGACCTGTACGAGTCCGACTTCGAGGCGGACTGGCTGCACACCGCACGCAACCTGGCCCAGGTGCTCGAGGACGACTTCCTCGACCCGGACCACGGGGGCTACTTCAGCACGGGGCGGCGCCACGAGCCCCTGATCGCGCGGCTCAAGAACCCCCACGACGGCGCCCTGCCCGCGGGGGCGGCGGTGCACGCCACGAGCCTCCTGCGCCTGGCCGAGCTCACGGGGACGCGCGCCTTCGCGGAGCGCGCCGAGCGCACCCTGCTCTCCATGGGCAGCCTCGTGAACCGCTACCCCCACGCCTTCTCGAGCCTCCTGTGCGCCATCGACTTCCTCGCGGCCCCCCCGCGCGAGGTCGTCATCGCGGGCGCTCCCGGAGCCGCGGACACCCGCGCCATGCTGCGCGCGGTGCGCCGCACCTTCGCCCCCGCACGGGTCGTGGCCCTGGCCGGCGAGGGCGTCGACGAGACGCTCCTGCCCCTCGTCGAAGGGCGCACCCCGGGGCCCCACGGCGCCCGCGCCTACCTGTGCGTGGGCTACTCCTGCCGCGAGCCCCTGGACGACGCCGTGAGCCTGGCCCGCGCGCTTCGAGAGCAGTGACCCCGCGTCCCCGCACGCCTTCCCTTCGGCCCCCCCTCCCGGGATCATGGTGCCACGCCATGCGCTCACTCCACCGCCCCCCCCATCGCCCTCTCGTCTCGCCCTGCGTCCGTCTGTGGACCACGGGGCTGGTACTCTTCGGCCTCGCCTCGTGCACGGTGACCGGGGAGCGCACGCGCGCTGTCACCGTCTACGGCGGTCGACAGGTGCAGAACTCATTGCCCGAAGAGCTGATCCTCTTCCAGGACATCGACACGACGGACGCGTACATCGCCGCCGTGTCGTACGCCAAGGTCATCGACCGCTACCCACGCATGCAGTGGGAACTCGAGGGCAACATCGCCAAGAACTTCATCGATCAGAGCAACTGGGAGTTCAACGGAGCCCTGGTCCTGCGCTGGATGAAGTTCCCCTGGAACGACTTGCTGCGCACCAGCGCAGCGTTCGGCAACGGCCTGTCGGTGGCCAACAAGATCCCGGTCGTCGAGGACGCGGGCGAGCCGGACACGGGCACCAACGAACTGCTCTACTTCATCGTGCTCGAGTTCGAGATGGCCCGGCCGAACTGGGACCACTGGAGCCTGGTGCTGCGCGTGCACCACCGCTCGGGGGTGTACGGAACCTTCGACGACGTCAGCGGCGGATCGAACGTGCTGGCGGGCGGCGTGAAGTACTCGTGGTGAAGCTAGTGCTCGGGGTCCGGCGCTCCCGCCGTTCCCCCCGGACGCATCGGGCTGCCCATCACCGCCTGCTCGCCGAACTTCAGACGCTCCTCGATCGTGCGATCGAAGGCCGGATGGCGGGGTTCGCGCGGGAACCCGCGGTGCTCGGCCTCGCAGACGTAGCACTCGACCACCTCCGGCGCGAAGCGGAAGAGCACGAAGTCGAGCAGCGCGGCCGCCACCAGGGTCGGGTAGTACGGCGCCCAGTCCGACGGCACGAAGGGCACGAGGATCGCCGCCATGGCCACGATCCCCACGCCCACGGCGCGCGGGAAGTCCTTGCGCGTGAAGAGCTCCGGATGCCCGCAGGCCAGGCAACCACGCAGCCCGCCCTGCGCCGTACGCTGCTCGAGGTGCAGGGCGACCGGCGCCTCGCAGCTGGGACAGGCGGGCCGCTCGGCGAGGGACAGGGCGTCGCGCGCGAGCAGGCGCGCGAACTCGTCGTGCTCACCGCTGCAGGGGGCGTCGAGAGCGACTCCGCCCAGCATCAGAGCGGCACCCCGTAGGAGTCCTGCAGCGAGATCGAAGCCGCGGCGCCGATCAGCACCAGCACGGTCGAGGCGTAGAGGATGCCCGTCGCCGAGCGCGTGTTCGAGTAGGCCAGGGAGCCCGCGGTCATCCAGGCGAAGAGCAGGGGCATCGCCAGGCCGACCGCGATGCGCGCGCTCAGGTACAGCAGGCCCCAGGGGCCCAGGAGTGGCGTCTCGGCGTCGCTCAGGTTGTCTGCGAACACGAAGCAGGAGAGACCGACGAGGGCGGCGCAGAGCACCATGGCCGCGGCGGTCAGCTTGTTCACCCGCTGGAGCCACTCCACGGAGAGGGTCGGTACTGTCAGGTACCAGTGGCCGAGGACCATCGCCATCCCGACCCCGCCGGCGACGGCGCCGGTGGCCATGGCGCACAGGCTGCCGAGGGCCAGCTCCCCCGCGCCGCTGATCCCGGGGGCGCGGGACACGGCGAAGACCAGGGAAGCGGCGGTGGCCGCGGTGCTCCACCAGAGGGCGGCCGCGCGGCGGCTGGCGCGCACCGGCCCGGAGGCCAGGGGCAGGCCCAGCAGGGCCAGCCCGGAGGCGATCACGACCCCGTCGGCCCAGCCCGTGAGCCCCAGCAGCGGGGGCCCCAGAAAGGCGCCCAGCAGGGGCACCATGGCCGTGACCCCCATCATGCGGAAGAAGAAGGCCCCCAGGGGCGCCCGCGGAATGAGGGCCAGCCCGAGCAGGACCCCGAAGGCCAGCTCGAGGCAGAACTGTGTACCGAGACTCCCCCAGGTCATGGCGCGTATTCTATCGGGATGTCGAACCCTCCGAGCGCCGAGCTGGGCGCCTTCCGTCAAGTGCCCTACATGGGCGTCATCTTCGTCGTGGCCGAGGCCGTCAAGCGTGGCTTCGAGAACGGACACCCCGACTGGTCCAACCTGGGCCAGGGCCAGCCCGAGGTCGGTCCGATGGCGGGCGCGCCCGAGCGCATCGCCCGCGTCGACCTCGAGCCCGGTGACCACGCCTACGGTCCCCTCGAGGGCACAAGTGAGCTGCGCGAGGCGGTCGCCGCGCACTACAACCGCTTGCACCGCAAGGGCCAGGCCTCCCAGTACACGGCGGACAACGTCGCCATCGCCCAGGGCGGCCGGCTGGCGCTCACGCGCACCATGGCGGCCCTGTCCTCGGTCAACATCGGCTACCAGCTGCCGGACTACACCGCCTACGAGGACCTGTTCAACCTGCACCTCGAGCGCCTGACCCCCATCCCCCTGCGCACCCGCGAGGAGGACGGCTTCCTGTTGCGCGTGAGCGACGTCGAAGACGACATCAAGAACCGCGGCCTGGGCGCGTTCCTGGTCTCGAATCCGTGTAACCCGACCGGCGTGACCCTGGCGGGGGAGTCCCTGGCCGAGCTGGTGGCCCTCGCGCGGCGCACCGACACGACCCTCCTGCTCGACGAGTTCTACTCGCACTTCGTCTACGACGGTGGCCCGGGCTCGAGCGCCCGGGCAGGCGCCGGTCCGATCACGGCTGCAGCGTTCATCGAGGACGTCGAGCGCGACCCCGTGGTCCTGATCGACGGCCTGACCAAGGGCCACCGCTACCCCGGCTGGCGCATCGGCTGGGCCCTGGGGCCGTCGGCCATGGTCGAGGCCATTGCGCGCACCGCAAGCGCAATCGACGGCGGCCCCTCGCGGGTCGCCCAGCGAGCGGCCCTCGAGGCCCTCGAACCGGCGCGCGCCGACGGCGAGACCCGTGCCCTACGCGAGGCCTTCGTCGCCAAGCGCAACGTGATGGTCGAGCGCCTCGAGGCCATGGGCGTGCGCTTCGCCGCCCGGCCCACGAGCACCTTCTACTGCTGGGCCTCGCTGGAGGGCCTGCCCGAGCCCTTCAACGACGCCATGTCCTTCTTCTGGCGCGCCCTCGAGCACAAGGTGATGACCGTCCCGGGCGAGTTCT
>JAJFFA010000938.1 GCA_021776885.1 Planctomycetota bacterium | reverse complement strand
GGCCGCCTCGTAGGCGGCGAAGTCGCCGGTGTGGCTGACCAGCGAGCCCTCGTCGATCTCGATGATGCGCGTCACGACCCGGTCCATGAAGTCACGGTCATGGGACGTCATCAGGATCGCGGCTCGGCTCGCACGCAGGTAGCCCTCGAGCCACAGGATCGACTCGATGTCCAGGTGGTTGGTCGGCTCGTCTAGCAGGAGCACGTCCGGATCGCCGATCAGGACCTGCGCGATCGAGACGCGCATGCGCCAGCCCCCGGAGAGGGCGCTCATCTTTCCGTCGATCGCCTCGTCGTCGAAGGCCAGCCCGTGCAGCACCTCGCGCGTGCGTGCGACGAGCTCGTAGCCCCCGCGCTGCTGGTACTCCCCCTGCACCTCGCCGAAGCGCTCGAGCAGGGCATCCAGCTGGTCCAGCCGCTCGGGGTCCGACATGGCCGCCTCGAGCTCCTCCAGCTCGTGGTGCAGGCTACCCAGGTCCCCGCATCCGGCGATGGCCTGGTCGAGGACCGAGCGCTCGCTGGCCTCACCGGCGTCCTGGCGGAAGTAGCCGATGGCGATGCGCTTGGGCACCGAGACCTCGCCGCCGTCCGCGTCCTCCTCCCCGACCACGAGCCGGAAGATCGTCGACTTGCCCGACCCGTTGGGGCCCACCAGGCCGACCTTCTCCCCCGGGTTCAGCTGCAGCGACGCCTGGTCGAGCACCGCCTGGCGGCCGAAGTGCTTGGAGATGCTCTGGAGCGCGATCATGGGCGCGGAGGATAAGCCCAGGGGCCAAGAATAGGGCTACCGAATGACCGATCGGCGCAGGTGTGTTCTCCTGTTCCTTGTCATGAAGAACCCCATCGCACGGCTGCTCACGCGCCTCGTCCCCTTCGCCCTCTCGTCCCTGGCCCTGGCCGCGCCCCAGGAGGCCCTGGAGGTGCGCCGCTCGGCCGGTCTCTCGGAGATCCTCGGCCCGGACGGACAGACGCTGCACGCCACCTCCCTCGAGGTCTCGGCGACCCGCTGGATCGAGGTCGAGTCGAGCGACGTGCGCGTCGTCCACTGGACCCAGCGTGGCGCGGACGGGAGCCTGAGCGATCGCTATCGCGTGTCCTTCGACGGCCAGCCCTTCTCGCGCGAGCGCGCGGCGCGCTACGACCTGGAGCTGGTCGGCGCCAGCATCGACACGAGCCAGGCCCCGGGGTCCCTCACCGGGACGAACGCGAGCGGCGTGTTCATCGTGCAGTTCCACACCCAGTCCCTGGCGGCCTACCGCAGCGCGCTCGAGGCCCTCGGCGCCCGGGTGCACCAGTTCCTGCCCTACCAGGCTCAGCTCGTGCGCCTTGCACCGGCCCAGGTCGAGGGCGTGCGCGCCCTGCCCTTCGTGCGCTGGGTCGGCCCGTACCAGGCCGACTACCGCATCGAGCCCTACCTCTTGGAGCGCCTGGACAGCGGTGTCCTGGCCAGCGACCTGCGCTACCGCATCCAGCTCTTCGAGAAGGGACCCGCGCGCAAGGCCGAGGTGGCGCGCCAGATCCGCGCCCTCCCGGCCCAGGTCGTGGCCGAGATTCCCGACGGCTACATCCTCGAGGCGATCCTGACCCCGGCCCAGGTGCGCACCGTCGCCGCCCTGGACGAAGTGCTCTGGATCGACCGCTGGATGGCGAACGAGAACGACATGAACATCGTGCGCAACGACGGTGGCGCCAACGTCCTCGAGGGCCTGACCGGGTTCACCGGACAGGGCGTGCGCGGCGAGTGCTTCGACGGCAACGTCCTCTTGACGCACTCCGACTTCCAGTCGAACCCGATCATCGCCCACGGCCCCCTGGTCGGCGACATGAGCCACGGCACGCCGGTCACGGGCATCGTCTTCGGCGACGGGACCGGTGCCTCGAGCGCCCGTGGCCTGCTGCCGGACGGCCAGCCGATCTTCGCGGACAACGGCCAGTTCTCGAACCGCTACGCGCACACGGCCCAGCTCCTCGCGCCGCCCTACGAGGCCGTCTTCCAGACCAACTCCTGGGGCAGCGGCCTGACCCGCGCGTACAACTCGTTCTCGAGCGAGATGGACGACATCATCTTCGACCACGACATCCTGATCACCCAGTCCCAGAGCAACGCCGGCAACCGCGACTCGCGCCCCCAGGCCTGGGCCAAGAACATCGTCTCGGTCGGCGGCATCCGGCACCGCAACACGCTGACCAAGTCCGACGACGTCTGGCAACAGGCCGGCTCGATCGGCCTGGCCGCGGACGGGCGCATCAAGCCCGACCTGTGCCACTGGTACGAGGACATCCGCACCACCTCCAGCGGCGGCGCCTACACCCAGTTCGGCGGGACCAGCGCCGCCACGCCGATCACGGCCGGCTACTTCGGGCTCTTCTTCCAGCTCTGGCACAACGGCGTCTTCGGCAACCCGACCGGCGCCACGGTCTTCGCCAGCCGCCCGCACTCCACCACGGCGCGCGCCTTCGTCATCAACAACGCCGAGCAGTATCCGATCCAGTCCGCCGGCGATGACCTGGGTCGGCGCAAGCAGGGCTGGGGCCGCGCCAACGTGGAGAACATCTACGAGCGCCGCGACAAGACCTTCTACATCGACGAGTCCGACCCGCTGACGAACCTCGCGCAGCGCACCTACGACCTCGAGGTCGAGGCCGGCGAGCCCGCCCTGCGTGCCACCCTGGTCTACATCGAGCCCGCGGGCACGACCTCGGCCGCGGTGCACCGCATCAACGATCTGACCCTGCGCGTGAGCGCCCCGGACGGCACGCTGTACTGGGGCAACAACGGCATGAAGACGGGCAACTGGACCACGCCGGGGGGCAGCCCGACGGACCTCGACCCGGTCGAGAACGTCTTCGTCGAGAACCCCCAGCCCGGAGTCTGGAGCGTCAGCGTCCTGGCCGACGAGGTCAACGTCGACACGCACCTCGAGACCCCTGAGCTGGACGCCGACTTCGCCCTGGTCGTGACCGGTACGACGGGGCTGGCCGACTGCGCCCAGCCGCTTCCGACCTGCGCCACAGCCCCCAACTCGGTGGGCCCCGGCGCGCTGCTCGCGGCCACGGGTTCGGCCTCCCTGGCGGCGAACGACCTCGTCCTCAGCGGCAGCGGCCTGCCCCCCAACCGCACCACCCTCTTCTTCTACGGCACGACCTCGGTCCAGGTTCCCCTGGGCGACGGCAACCGCTGCGCAGGCGGATCGATCGTGCGCTTCCCGCTCTCGACGAGCAGCCCCGCGGGCAGCGTGGACCTGGTCTTCGACGCGGCCGCGGCCGGCCTCAGCCCGGGCGACGAGAGCTACTTCCAGTGCTGGTATCGCGACGGCGGCGGCCCGGGCGGCACGGGCTCGAACCTCTCCGACGCGATCCAGGTCGAGTGGTGCCAGTAGGCGCTCAGGGCCTGACCAGCGAGACGATGAAGGCCACGTAGGCCAGCACCAGGACGGCCGCCTTCAGGCGGCCGCCCCTGCGACCCACGAGGGCCAGCAGCACCAGGCCGAAGGAGAAGGCCAGGGTGATCGGGAAGTCGCGGGCCAGGGAGACCTGGAGCTCGCGAGCCTCCTCGGGTGCGGCCCCGAAGGGACGGATCGCCCCGGCGACGCCGATCACCGCCAGGGAGTTGAAGACGTTGCTGCCGACCACGTTGCCCAGGCCGATGTCCTTGTGGCCGCGCAGGGCGCTGCTGACCCCCGCGGCCAGCTCCGGCAGGGACGTGCCGATGGCGTAGATCGTCAGACCGATGACCGCCTCCGAGAAGCCGAGGCGCTGGCCGATGCGCTCGCCGGCGTAGACGACCAGCCACGCGCCGAGGGCGATGGCCGCGCTGCCCGTGACGATGCCGACCCAGGGGCTGGAGCGCGGCGGGTCGAGGTGCGGATCGGCCGCGGTCGGCGAGATCTCTCCGGCCCGCATGCCGCGCAGCAGCCACAGGTTCTGGAAGCCGAAGGCCGCCAGCAGCAGGACGGCCTCGGCGCGGGTCACGTTCCCGTCCCAGCAGACCGCCCACAGCCCGCCCAGGGAGCCGAACAGCCACAGGACCTCGCGCGTCGCCAGGCGACCGACCAGGATCACGGGCAGGATCATGGCCGAGACCCCCAGCACCAGCCCGATGTTGGCGATGTTCGAGCCCAGGACGTTGCCCAGGCTGGAGGCCGGCTGACCCTGCCAGGCGGCCAGGGTCGAAACGACCACCTCGGGCAGGGAGGTGCCCCAGGCCACTACCGTCAGCCCCACCATCAAGGGGGAGATGCCCATCCGGGCCGCCAGGGCCGCCCCGCCGTCCACCAGCCAGCCCGCCCCCCGGGCCAGGAGCCAGAAGCCCGCGACAAGGGCCAGTGCGGGCATGAGCATGGGCAACATCGCAGGGATCCTACGTCCCATCGGGTCCCCTGCCAGGTAGGGACCTAAGATAGGCCCATGCCCGCCGCCGACGCCCCCTTGATCGCCATCCACGGCCTCCTGGTCCTGGAACCCGAGCCCAGCCTGCGCCTCGCCCATCGCTACGTCGATGCCGTGCTGCGCGCCGGCGGCATCCCCGTCGCCATCCCCCAGGTCGGGGGCCCCAGGGACGTGGAGCGCCTGGTCGAGCGCATCGACGGCCTGGTCCTCTCCGGGGGCGACGATTTCGACACCGACGCCCTGGGCCTGGGGCCGACCCACCCCGCCGCCGAGCCCGTGCCCGCGGCCCAGCAGACCTTCGACTTCCTCCTGGCCCGGGCGGCCCTCGCGCGCGGTGTGCCCGTGCTCGGGATCTGCTACGGCATGCAGGTCATGGCCCTCGCGGACGGCGCGACCCTGCACCAGCACCTGCCCGACGACCGGCCCGGCACGCGCGAGCACCGCCAGGGCGCGCAGCACCCGGTGCAGCCCGAGCGTGGTTCGAAGCTGGCCGGCCTGCTCGGCTCGAGCCCGCTCGAGGTCGTCTCGCGCCACCACCAGGCCCTGGCCTCCGTCGAGTCGCCCTGGACGGTCAGCGCGCGGGACGACGAGGGGCTGATCGAGGGCATCGAGCACGACTCCCATCCCTTCGCCATCGGTGTCCAGTGGCACCCCGAGCTGTCCCCCGAGGGCAGCCCCCACGACCAGCTCTTCCGTGGCCTCGTCTTCGCCTCCGGGCTCGTGAGCTCGGCGAAGACCCACGCCCCCTTGGAGACCTCCCCCGCCTGACATGAAGAAACCTCAGCGCATGACCCCCGAGGCCGCCGCGGCACTGGCCACTACCGAAAAGCGGCGCCTGATCATCATGGCGGCCGCGATCGTCCTGCTGGGCATCGGCTACTTCTACGCCCAGACGCAGAAGACGTCCTACGAGCAGGCCGAGAACGCCAGCGCGCCCAGCTCCATCGCCCCCGAGCAGCCCACGGTCAAGGTGGTCGTGCCCGAGTTCGACCGCCACGACGCCCTCGAGGGGGTCGACGACAGCACAGCGGAGGCGCGGCTGGTGGTCGAGGGCGGGGCCCTCGACGTGGTCTTCGACTACGGCCGCCTCCTGACCTGGCGCCACTACGACGCCCTCGCGGCGACCCCCGTCGACAGCGCAGCCGTGGCCGCCTTGTTCGCCGACCCGGCGGCGCAGCGCG
>JAJFFA010000937.1 GCA_021776885.1 Planctomycetota bacterium | reverse complement strand
GGGCATCGGCGGTGTCGCGGATCAGGCGCGCAGCCCAGCGCGGGAAGCTCTCCCGCGCTGCGTCCGGCGCGCCCTCGAAGGCGGGCGGGCGCTTGGCCTCGAGGGGCTCCTGGCCGGCGCGGATCTCGTACATCCAGTCGCGCAGGCTGCGCCCGCGCACGAGCTCCATGGCGTAGAAGGCCTCGCCCTGCGCCTCATCGACGACGTGCACCCCGATGATGCCCGCGTGCTCCAGGCGCGCCGCGCTGGACGCCTCGGAGCGGAACAGCGCGAGGGAGGTCGGGGCCATGGCGTCGACTCCGCGCAGGACCTTGACCGCCACTTCGCGCTCGAGGGAGCACTGGCGCGCACGGAACACCACACCGCACGACCCGGAGCCGATCTCCTCGAGCAGCTCGAAGTCACCGAGCCGCCGCGGCAGGTCGATGCGCACCTCCGGCCAGGGCCGGTCGTCGGGCAGGCGCTGGGTCTCAGCGTGGGAGCTCGAGGCGCACCTCCATCGTCCGCGTCAACCAGGACTCCTCGGGCAGCTGGGGCCTGGACGGACCCACGCCACGCTGGATCGAGAGCTGGGTCACGGAGCCCTGTTCCAGGGAACTCAGGTCGTGGTAGCGGGTGGTCACGATCCAGCGGTACGTGTCGCTGGCCTCGCGGTAGAAGGCCTCGCTCCCGGACGCGACCTGCACCTCGAGGGGCTGCGGCGTCTGCGCCGTGCCGCCGGCCGGGATCGCGTCGTCGAGGGTGGGCGTCAGGGGCTGGACGAAGACCGCCCCGTCCGGGGAGATGACGACCAGGCTGACGAAGACGGGCTCGCTGGAGCGGTTGTGGACGCGGGCGCGGATGAGCGACCCGGGGGTCATGCTCAGGACGCCGCCCGCGTCACGCTCGATCGCGCCGATCCGTTCGCCCGCCGAGTCGACACGGAAGAGGTCGATGTCGACGGCCAGGGAACCCGCGGCGGCCGCCGGCCGCGAGCCGCGCACGATCTGCGCCCGCGCCAGGCGCACGAGCCCCGCCCTGAGCAGGGACTGCGGGCCGCTCCCGACCAGGGACTCCTCCAGGGGCAGACGCCGGCCCGAAGGGGAGCGCAGCACCCAGCGCCGAGCCCCGCCCTCACCCTCCAGGTCCAGGCACCACAGGGCCTCGCTCCGTTCCACCCGTCGCAGCATCCCCGTGCTGTCCAGGTCCTCGACCAGGCGCGCCAGACGCGCGGGCTCGTCCTCACCGCCCAGGATCGCGTAGCCGAAGCGGGTCTCCCTGGGGCCGAACTCGAGCAGGAAGGCGCGTCCGCGGCCGCCTTGCGCCAGGGGTTCTGGTGGCGGCTCGACCCAGCTCGCCTCGGCCCGCGTGCCCCGCACCGCGTCGAGCCGGATGCGTCCCAGGCGCTCGCCGGGTCGATCCTCGATGGCCGTCGAGGCCTGGACCGCGAGCACACTGCCGACGCTCAAGCCCTGCACCAGCCCCGCCTCGAGGACCAGGCCGCCGGGGGTCTGCTGCAGCCCGAAGGAGGGGGTGCGCCAGGCGCCGCGGCGCTGCAGCAGGAGGTTGCCGCGCAGGCTGCCCTCGATCACGGGCGTCTGGTCCGGCCGGCGCTCGCGCACGCGCCGTCGCACCCGCTCGAGGAACTCGAGGTACGAGAGCTCGAGCGAGGCCGAGCTGAGCTCCTGCAGGAAGCTCAGCGTGAAGAGACCGTGGAGCTCCCCTGCGGCGCTCACCTCGTGCGCCGACTCGGCCGACCTGCAGGCGGAGAGGGAGACGTACTTCAGGGACTGGTCGATCCACCCGGCCCCGGCGCCCTCGCCCTCCCGTGGCAGCTCGTCCGCGACACCCCCTGCGTCGCTCGCGAACCCGCGCAGGTGGGCCGGGATCCCGCGCTGCACCAGCTCCCCCTCTCCGCGCACGTTGGTTCCCGAGTTGCAGCAATCGAAGACCAGGACGACGTTGTCTGTCGACTTGTTCGCCAGGGCGATCCACTCGCCCAGGAGATCGTCGCGCAGGTCGTTGGGTTCCCCGCTCGCACTGAGCGTGTCGAACGGAATCAGCGTCTCGTCGAGCCCGTCGTTCTCGTCCCCGTTCTGATCGGGAAGCTGCGAGCCATGCCCGGCGAAGTAGAAGAGCAAGAGATCCTCGGGCCCACAGGCTGCCGCCAGCTCCTGGAAGGCGCTCTCGATGGCGGCGCGCGTCGCCTGCTCGTCCAGCAGGACGCGGATATCCTCGTCCCGGAACCCGGCCTGCTCGACGAGCGCCAGGCGCAGCGCGTTCACGTCCGCGCGGGGACCGCTCAAGCGCGGCCAGTCCTGGGCCTCGGGATAGTCCTGCACTCCGACCAAGAGCGCGTGGCGCGTCACTCCACCCTCGGCGTCCGGCTCTGCCTGCAGAGCCTGCAACGGAGTCAGGGCGAACGCGAGAAGGACGCTCTCGAACATGGACGGGCGGTCTCCGCAGAGGGGCAGGACCGGGCCTGCATGATACTCCCCGCTCGCTGCTGCGCCTGGAAGCCTCCGGGGGAGGACGGCCCCTCAGCCCCCCGCCAGCGAGGCGAAGACCTCGAGCCAGCGCCGCGCCTCGTCCGCGTGCTCGCCCTCGCCATGCTCCTCGAGGTACTTCTCGACGCGCTTGGCGTAGCGCCCCATCTCGCGGCCGGCGCGCCGCGGGAAGAGCGCCGGGCGTGCGCTCAGGAGCTCGCGCCACTCGCGCTCCGCGTCGAGCCGGCGCGCGAAGTCCGCGTCGGCGGCCGCGCGCTCGAGCAGCCCCTCGAGGGCATCGCCGGCAGGGCTGCCGTCGAAACCGTCCCCGAAGCGCTCCTGCAGCGCGACGAACGCGCCGGCGTCGCCCGCGTCCAGGGCACCCTCGAGCTGCGCCGGCGCCGAGGCGGCCAGGGCATCGACGCGCTCCACGAGGGCCGCCGCGTCGGCCACGATCTGATCCGCGCCGGCGCGCCTCGAGCGCGCGTGCTTGGCACCCAGGCGCTCGGCGGTCTTGC
>JAJFFA010000936.1 GCA_021776885.1 Planctomycetota bacterium | reverse complement strand
TCGAGGCCGAGCAGGTCGAGGCGGGCGATCAGCATTCGCCCGTCCACTCCGGTGAGCAGAATGGACAGGGTGTTCGGCAAGCGCTCGGGGCTCGAGAGGGGGAGACCGAGGGTACGAGCGCCCGGCAACGTGCGCTCGACTTCCCCACAGAGCAGCGTGGCGAGCTCGCGCGTTCGTTTTGCGTACTCCCCCTGCTCGGCCACGGCGCGTTCGAGCGCCAGGGCGCCCGCCGCGATCGCCGGGACGTTCTCGGTTCCGGCTCTCAGCTCGCCCTCCTGCCCCCCGCCCAGCACCTGCCCGGCGAGGGCGACGCCCCGCTTGCGGAAGAGAATGCCCGCCCCGAACGGCCCGCCCAGCTTGTGGAAAGACGCGCTGGCCAGGTCGAGACCCAATCCGCGCACGTCGACGGGCACGCGGCCGATCGCCTGGGTCAGGTCGGAGTGCAACAAGGGGCGCGCCCGGGGCTCGAGCTGAGCCAGGCTCTCTGCGAGGGCCGCCAGGGGCCCGAGGGTGCCGACCTCGTTGTTGGCCCCCATGACCGACAGAAGCCCCACCTCGGGCTCGCCAGCGGCCTCCACCAGGGCGGCGAGGTCCGGTCGGCACTCCGCGTCGACCCCGACGCTGATCCAGCGCCGGCCCTGGGCGGCCAGGCGCTCGGCCGGGGCCATGACCGAGGCGTGCTCGACCGCCGTGGTCGCCAGCCCGCTACCAGGGCTGCCCGGGGCGCGGGGCGCCAGCACGCCCGCCAGGGCCAGATTGTTGGCCTCGGTCCCGCCTGAAGTGAAGACGACCTCCTCCTCGTGCACCGCCAGGGCGGCGGCGACCCGCTCCCGCGCGGCGTCCACGTGGGCCCGGGCGCGGCGCCCGGAGCCGTGGACGCTCGAGGCGTTGCCCGTCTCGGCGCACAGCTCCAGGAAGAGCTCACGCGCGTCCCCACGCATGGGGGTCGTCGCATTGTGGTCGAGGTAGACGCGCGGGCTCATCTCGCGAGCAGGCGCCGGTAGAGCTCCTCGTAGCGCCCGACGATCTTGCGCCGGTCGTAGCGCTCGCCCGCCGCGACCCGCGCCGCCTGCCCCATGCGCGCGGCCCGCTCACGGTCGGTCAAGAGGGCGCGCAGGTGCGCGACGTAGGAATCCTGGTCTTCGAGATCCGAGAGCAGGCCGTCTTCGCCGTGGGTCACGACCTCGGGCAGGCCCCCGACGCGGGTCGCCACGACCGGCGTGCCGCAGGCCATGGCCTCGAGGGCCGAGAGCCCGAAGGACTCGTCCGCGCTGGGCAGGGCGAAGACGTCGGCCGGGGCCAGCAGCTGGGGCAGGGCGTCGCGCATGCCCAGGAAGCGCACCCGCGCGGCGATCCCCAGCTCGGCAGCGCGGCGCCGGCACTCGCCCTGATCCGGGCCGTCACCCACGAGCAAGAGCTCCGCGTCCGTGCCCTCGGAGGCCCGGGCGAAGGCGGACACGAGCCAGGGCACGCGCTTGACGGGCCGAAAGTTGCTGACGTGCACCACCGTCGGTGGGCCGAAGCTCTGCGCGTCCCCGGCCGCCTCGGGCGAGAAGCGCTCGAGGTCGACGAAGTTCTCGATCACCTCGATCGAGCAGGGCGTGACCTCGTCGCAGAAGTTCTCCCGGGTGCGCTGCGCCAGGGAGCGCGAGACCGCCGTCACGGCGTCACTGGCCAGGATCGCGAACTGGGTCAGGGGCGCGTAGCTCGGGTCGTTCCCGACCAGGGTGATGTCGGTGCCGTGCAGCGTGGTCACCACCCGCGGCGCGCGCCGGCCCCCTCCGCGGCGCTCGTCGTCCTGGGCGGCGGAGCGGGCCAGGAAGGCGCTGACCGCGTGGGGCAGGGCGTAGTGCGCGTGCAGGATGTCGAGGCCCACCGCGCGGTGCACGTCGAGCACGCTCGAGGTGATCGCCAGGTCGTGGGGCGTCGAGTGGAACAGCGGGTAGGGCACGCCCTGGGCGACGTGCATGTCCACCGGGCCCGGGGAGCGCGCGAGGCGCGGCGGCACCTCGTGGGAGAACAGGTGCAGGCAGTGACCCTCCGCCGCGAGGGAGAGGGCCAGCTCGCTGGCCACGACGCCGGAGCCGCCGTAGGTGGGGTGGCACAGGATCCCGATCTTGAGGCTCGACATGCGCTGCTCTAATACGCGGGCGCGGCGCTTTCACCGCCTGGCCGCCGGGCCTTGCTGGGGGGCTCAGTCGTGCTGGCCGGGATAGCGCGGAGCCGGGTAGGGGTGCGCCGGGTAGGGGTGGCCGGGCTCAGGGCGCCCCTGTTGGGGGTGCCCATGGCCCGGGGGGCCCTGCTGCGGGTGCCCCGGATGACCCGGCTGCTCCAGGCCGTGGTGCGGGGCGGCCGCGGGCGGGTTCGCCGGCAGCTCCACCTGCGGCAGGTTCGGCTCCGCGTCGCCGTCCCCGGTGTCTCCGCTGTCCCGCGTGTCATTCGTTTCCGGCGTTTCCGGCGTTTCCGGCGTGTCCGGCGTGTCCCGCATGTCCCGCATGTCCCGCATGTCATCGGGGGCCCGCGCCCCCTGGCCGACGGGCACGCCGGGAGCCCCCGGGGTACCGGCCGGGCGCGGGGCGCGCTTGCCCACGGTCTCGGGCGGGCCGGCCCAGAGCGCGCGCTCGCGGCCGGCGAAGTCCGGGTCGCGGTGCTCCTGCTC
>JAJFFA010000935.1 GCA_021776885.1 Planctomycetota bacterium | reverse complement strand
GAAGACGTAGGCCGCCCCCGGCGCGTCCTCGGAGAACTCGCCCTCGGGAGCACCGATCACGGCTCGCTCGCCGTCGAGGGCCAGGGCGTAGCCGAACCACGCGCCGTAGCTCGCGTCACTGGCGAAGACCCGCTCGGTCTCGGTCCAGCCGCCGGGAGTGCGCTCGAAGAATGACGCGGCGCCGGCCTGGTAGCCGCCGCTGGACTCGAGCACCGAGCCGACCAGCAGCGTCGACCCCGAGAGCGACAGGGCCTGGCCGAAGCGCTCGCCGGCGGCGGCGCTACTGGAGTGAACGCGCTCGAGCTCGCACTGGGCGGCCAGGGGAGCGGCGAACAAGACGCCCACCAGACAGAGGGGCTTGCGCATCGATCCATGCTAGGCCTGAAACAAGCGGAAAGGCGGGGTCCCGCGCAGATCGGGCGCTGGGGTGGTGGCAGGATGGTCGCATGGCTGACTCCAGCGCCCTCGACGCACTCCTCGCCCTGCTACCCCTCGACCGACTCCCGCGCACCGGCTGGTTGTTGCGCGGCGTGCCCGCGGCCGAGTCCGTCGCTGGACACCTCCTCGGCAGCGCCCACGTGGCCCTGGCCCTCGGAGCGCGGGTCGAGCCCGCCCTCGACCTGGCGCGGGTGCTGGCCATGACCCTGGTCCACGACCTGCCCGAAGCGGTCAGCGGCGATCTGCCGCGCCCCGCCGCCCGACACCTCCCGCCGGGGGCGAAGGCCAAAATGGAGGACGCCCTGGCCCAGGAGCTGGCGGGCGGGCTGTCGGCGCTGGCCCTGGACGCCTGGAGCGAGTATCGCGGGCGGACGACCCGTGAGGCGCGCTTCGCGCACCTCTGCGACACGCTTCAACTGGGCGTACGCCTCCTGGGCTACGAGCGCGCGGGTCAGCGCGGCCTCGAGGAGTTCCACGCCGGGCTGGTCGAGCTCGACGCGAGCGAGTTCGAGCCCGCGGAGGCCCTGCGTCGTGACCTCGTTCGAGCCTTGAACACGGGCAGCGCGAACTGACGGGCGCCTTACCGAGGTCGAACAACATCCGGCCAGAGGCACCGTAGCCTGCGCTGCCCCCCCAGCCCCCCCGGAGGAACCCCATGCTGCCCCTGGCCCTCTCCGCCCTCGCCGCCTGCACCACCCTCGGCCCCCAGGCCGAGCCCCCTCCGGTCTCCGATGTTCCCGCCATCGTGGAGCGCATCGCGGAGCTGCTCGAGCAGCACTACGTCTTCCCCGACGTGGCCGCCGCCTGTGCGGCTCACCTGCGCGCCGAGCTCGCGGCCGGACGCCTGGAGTCCGGGGCCCCGGGGCCCGGCTTCGCGCAGCGCGTGACGAGTGCGCTGCAGTCGATCAGCCACGACAAGCACATGAACGTGAGGCAGCGCGCCCGCGGCGCGCCGCGCTCCGAGGTCGACCCGGTCGCCGCCCATGGCGCGCGCATGGAGGACATGCGGCGCTCCAACTTCGGCTTTCGACGCGTGGAGATCCTGGAGGGGAACGTCGGCTACATCGACCTGCGCTCGTTCTCGACCGCGAGCGTGACGCGCTCCACCCTGTGCTCCGCGCTGGGCGTCGTCGCCGGCGTCGACGCCCTGATCATCGACCGGCGCACCAAAGGTGGCGGTGACCCGGAAACCGTGCGGCTCCTGGGTAGCTACTTCTTCGACGCGCCCACGCACCTGAATAGCCTGTACTTCCGCGCTACGGACTCGCTGACCGAGTACTGGACCCTGGCGGACGTCCCTGGAAGCAAGCTGCTTGACACGCCGCTGTTCATCCTGACCAGCCCGTTCACCTTCTCCGCCGCCGAGGGCTTCACGTACCACCTCAAGCACCTCGGCCGGGCCAAGGTCGTCGGTGAGACCAGCGGCGGGGGCGCCAACCCCGGGGACACCTTCGCGATCGACGAGGCCTGGACGATCTTCGTGCCCACCGGACGCGCCATCAACCCGGTCACGGGCACCAACTGGGAGGGGACCGGGGTCGCCCCGGATGTCGAGGTGCAAGCGGACCAAGCCCTGGAGCGCGCGATCGGATTGGCCCGGGTCGCGGCCGGGACGGGCGACCCGAGCGGCCCCCGGGGGGAGCTGCGCGCAGCCGTCGTGGCCGACGCCGGCGCGCTGGCCGCCGACCTGGCCGAGGACCTGGCGGCCGGGGACGAGGATGCGCGCGAGACGCTGCACGAGCTCTGGAACGAGGGCGTCGAGCTGGGCGTCGTCGACCCGCTGCTCTTGCTGGCCGCGGCCTCCGAGGAGGCGCCCCCCATCGCCCGCGTGCTGCTGGAGGTGGCCACGTCCAACTGGCCCGAGGTGCTCGAGCCATGGCGCGAGCTGGCGCGCGTCCTGCGCCAGGCAGGCGACCCGGCGGGCGCCCGGGAGGCCTTGGGGCAGATCCTCGCCATCGACCCCCACGACACCCGCGCCAGGGTCGAGCTCGAAGCGCTGTAGACCGAGCCGCAGCGTCGCAATCCGGGGACCGGGCGAGGAGCGTCGCGAGCCTGGGAGCATTCAACTCGATAGACTCGGCCGCGTGCGTCCGATCCACGCCGTCCCCCTCTTGACCCTGCTGCTACTCGCCCTCGGTGCGTGGATGGCGGCGCGCTCGGAGCTGCCGCCCACCGTCACCTTCGAGGACGTCACGGTCGCAACGCCCCTGCCCGAGCCCGTGATCCCGGCCGGCGGGTCGGCCCTGCATGGTGTCCTCCTGGGCGAGGGCGACGCGCCGGTCAACCAGGCGCTGCTCTCCGTCGAGTACCAGGGACGTCTCCTGTGGACCTACACCGACGGCCAGGGCGCCTTCCGCATCGAGGAGGTCGACGAGGGCCCCCAGGCGCTGTACGCCCTCGCCCGCGGCTATCCCCCCGTGGTGCTCGAGACCCTCTCCGGTCCGACCGCGGTGCTGCTGCGCCTGCCGCCGCCCAGGCAAGATCCCCCGCCGCCCTTGGTGGTCGAGCGCAGCGCCCTCGCCGGTCGTGTCGAGTCCCCGCGCCCGGACGACCCCCTGGACCGCTACGAGGTGCTGCTGCTGCCCATCGCGGCGTCCAGCCAGCCCGGCGCAGCCGTGCCACGGCGCGCGACCACCGACGCCCAGGGGCGCTTCCGCTTCGACGACCTGGCCCACGGCAGCTACCGCGCGCGTCTCTTGCCCGACTGGGCGCGCGGGGGGACCTGGCCGGACCTGGCGGCCAGCGGGCTCGACGCCCCCGCCACCCCCCTCGTCCACCCGCGCCTGGACTCCGCCGCGGACTCGGGCCCCGACGCCCAGCCCACGGACTCCGCAGAGTGGGTCCTGCGCGACCGCTCGGGCGACGTCCGCTGTCGTGTCCTGGGGCCCGCTCCCGACGGCGGCTACCTGACGGTGGAGGGCGCACTGCTCGTGCTGCGCGCAGCCCCGCCCAGCACACAGCCGGCGGCCGCGCCCTACGACGAGGG
>JAJFFA010000934.1 GCA_021776885.1 Planctomycetota bacterium | reverse complement strand
AGCCAAGGGCTACGACCTCTTTCGCCTGCGCCGGGTGCACAACGACGTCAGCTTCCTGGACGAGCTGGTCGACGAGGAGTTCGCGGCCAAGAACCAGCTCTTCCTCTACCAGCGCAACGCCCGCACGGGACGCACCGAGGTCGCCGGGCGCGAGTGGCGCGCGGTCAAGGAGCAGCTCCTGCGCGACCTGGCCTGGGGCGGTATGCCCCAGATCGAGCTGAGCGCGGACGACGAGGGACCGGGCGAACTCGTGTTCCAGCACCGCCATGACGGGCGCGACCTGAAGCTCGACGAGGCCGGCGAGATGCTCAAGGGGCTGGCCCAGCTGTGGAAGCGCCCGGTGCACCTGCTGACCCTCGAGGGCGGCTCGGGGCGCCGGATGACCAGCGACGGAGAAGGCGTCAGCGTGGTCGAGACGAAGTCCGCCGCCGAGGCCGCGGCCAGTGCCGAGGCGGCGCCCGAGGGCGAAGACAGCTCGGTCTGAGCGCGGCTCACCAGCCGCGGCCGGCGGCCGCACCCCGGTCGCGCAGGAAGACGTCCAGCTGGCCGTTGCCGTCGCCGGCGCCGAAGGCGGTGGCCAGGCTGGAGAAGGCGACGAAGCGCCCGCTGGCGGAGATGGCGAAGCGCCAGGAGATGTCCTCGCCCTGGGCGCCAGCGCTGCTGGTGCTCTCGAGGGTCGTGCGCGCGAGCATCCGGTCGCGCACGAAGATGTCCATCAGACCGTTGCTGTCGCGGGGCGAGAAGACGTCCTCGGTGCAGCAGAAGACGACGAAGCGCCCGTCGAGGGAGATCGTGCCGGAGGCCATGTCGGACACGCCCGGAGCGGCCCCGGAGTCGGTCAGCGAGACGCGCTCCGTGACGCCCGTCAGGTGGTCGTAGACGAAGATGTCGCGCGCGTCGTTGTCGTCCCCCGGCACGAGGTTTCCTGCGAAGCTCTGGAAGCAGACGAAGCGCCCGTCCCCCGACAGGCTCGGGGTGCTGCTGCGCCCGCTGGCGGACGCTCCCGCCAGACCGCGGCTGACCTGGGTCAGGGTCTGGGTCTGGGTGTCCATCAGGAACACGTCCCGCACTCCGTTCGTATCCCAGGGAAACAGGGCGGCGGGGCTGTCGAAGGCCACCCAGCGCCCGTCGCTGGAGAGGTCCGGCTTGGTCGCCGGAGCGCTGAAGTCGCTGCCGTCGGGAGCCACGCTGACCCGCGACAGGGCGCCGCTCTGGCGGTCCAGGAGGTGCACGTCGTTCTGGTTGTCGAAGTCGTCGATCAGCAGGGCATAGGGCGTGGCGAAGGCCACGAAGCGTCCGTCCAGGGACAGCGAGCCGGCGTTGTGGGCGTTGACCGGGCCGAGCCAGTGCGTCTCCTGGGCGTCCAGATCGCGCAGGTAGGCGTCGAACAGGCCGGGCGCATCGTTGGGGGAGAGGTTCTCCGACGCGGTGAAGAACAGCAGCACCCGACCGTTCGGGGAGAGGATCGGATAGAAGGACTCGCCGCCCTCGGCCTGCTCCCCGCCAGGGCCGACGCTGGCGCGCTCGATGGCGCCCGTCCAGGCGTCGTAGACGAAGACGTCCGCCACGCCGTTCGTGTCGTCCGGAACCAGGTCGGAGGCGCTGCTGAAGAACCCGACGTAGCGCCCGTCGGCCGAGATCGTCGGCCAGTTCGACTCGTGGTTGGCGGCCGCCCCGGTCGGGCCGTTGCTGATCCGCTCGGTCCACGCGAGTCGGCTGACGAGCTGCGCACTGGCCGCTCCCGCGAGCAAGCAGACGCCTGCGACCCGCCCTGCCCCGCTGCGCCATCCCTGTGTGCATGCCATCGCGTTCCTCCTGGTCTCGGTGTCCTGCCCTGGGGCTCCTGCCTCGAGTCCGCCACGCGGCCACGCCGCACGCCCACTGCGGAGATGCCGGCGAGCGTGCGCGTGTTACGCGCACTCCCCGGCGGCGGATTCGATTCCTGGGCGGGGGCCGACCCGGGCTGGTAGCCTGAACCCGTGTCCAGCGCCCGAGACGACACCCCGGCGGCGGTGACCGAGGCCCTGGAGCAGGTGGCCGCGGGGGACGGAGCGGCGGGCAAGAGACTCCTGGCCCTCGTCTACGGAGAGCTGAAGCGGCTGGCGGCGTCGAAGCTGGCCGGTCAGGCCCGGGGGCACACCCTGCAGCCGACGGCCCTCGTGCACGAGGCCTGGATGCGCCTGCTCGGTGGCCCCGCGGGCCAGGCGGCCTACCGCGACCGCGGGCACTTCTTCAGCGCGGCCGGCAGCGCCATGCGCTCGATCCTGGTCGACCACGCACGCCGCAAGCACGCGGACAAGCGTGGCGGGGGGGCGCGCAGGGTCGGAGCGGAGCTGCCGGGGTCCGGGCTCGACGGCCTGTCGGTGCAGGGGGAGGGTGGCATCGCCCTGGACGCCCCCGAGCGTGTGCTCGCCGTGCACGAGGCCCTCGAGCGCCTTGTCGCCGACTTTCCGCGCGCCGCCCAGGTGGTCGAACTGCTCTTCTTCGCCGGCCTGACCGCGGAGGAGGCGGCCGCCGTGCTCGACGTGTCCGAGCGCACGGTCAAGCGCGACTGGCGCTTCGCTCGGGCGTGGCTGAGCAAGGCCATGGACGGGGCCTAGCCGTGACGCACTCCGACGGTCGCAGCGGACGCATCGAGGAGCTCTTCCACGCCGCTCTCGAGCTGGCGCCCGGTCTGCGCGCCGCGTGGCTGGCGCAGGCCTGTGGCGGCGATAGAGCCCTGCGGCACGAGCTCGAGGAGCTCCTGGCGCGGGACGCCAGCTCCGACCCGCGGCTGGAGGGCTCGGCGGCGCAGCTCCTGTTCGAGGGCGACGACGCGCTCCCAGGCCGCTCGGCCGAGGACTCCCTCGTCGGACGCAAGCTGGGCGCCTACCGCGTCGTGCGCTGCATCGCCAGCGGCGGGATGGGGGCGGTGTACGAGGCCCAGCAGGAGAGCCCGCAGCGTGCCGTGGCACTCAAGGTGCTGCGCGCCGAGGTCTCGACCCCCGAGCTGGCCCGGCGCTTCCGCATCGAGGCCACCTTCCTGGCGCGCTTGCGCCACCCGGGGATCGCCCACGTCTACGAGGCTGACGTCGCCTCCTTCGAGGGCCGCCCCGTGCCCTTCATCGCCATGGAGCTGGTGCCCGGCGCGCGGCCGATCGACGAGCACCTGCGCCTCGAGAAGGCGCCGCGCAGCGCGCGCCTGGCTCTGATCGAGTCGGTCTGCGAGGCCGTGCACCACGGCCACCAGCGCGGGGTCATCCACCGCGACCTCAAGCCGGCGAACATCCTGATCGACGCCGAGGGGCGCGCCAAGTTGATCGACTTCGGCATCGCCCGCGCTGTCGATCCCGAGGGCTCCACCCAACGCACCGAGGCGGGGGCGCTGCTTGGAACCGTGCAGTACATGAGCCCGGAGCAGGTGCTGGACGCCCGCAACCTGGACGTGCGCAGTGATGTCTACGCCCTCGGCGTCGTGGCCTACGAGCTGCTCCTCGGCGCCTCTCCCCACGACCTCCAGCACGTGCCCCTGCCCGAGGCCCTGGCGCGCATCTCGAGCCAGCCCGTGCGGCGTCCGTCGAGCGTCGACCCGAGCCTGGCGGGGGACCTCGAGACGATCCTCTTGACCTGCCTCGAGAAGGACCCGGCCCGGCGCTACGGCTCGGCCCTGGCCCTGGCGCAGGACCTGCGGCGTTTTCGCAGCAACGAGCCGATCGAGGCGCGGCCCGCGTCGGCGCTCTATCGCCTGACCCTGTTCTCGCGGCGCCACCGGGCGCTCAGCGTCGCCCTGGCCCTGGTCTTCGTCGCGGCCCTGGCGGCGGCCTGGATCAGCACTTCGTTCGCCCTCTCCGAACGCCGTGCGCGGCTCTCGGAGCAGCGCCAGGCTTACCTTGCGACCATCGCAGCGGCCGACCTCTCGCTGCGCGCCTTCGACGCCGCGGGCGCGCGCCAGCAGCTGCAGCGCTGCCCGCCCGAGCTGCGCGGCTGGGAGTGGCGCCACCTCGAGCGTCGGCTCGACCGCGCCAGCGTCGTGGTGCGCGGGCCGCGCCTGCGCTGCGAGTCGATCGCCTGGTCGGCGGGGCGGCTGGCCAGCGCCTGGCACTTCCCCGACGGCAACGCCGTG
>JAJFFA010000933.1 GCA_021776885.1 Planctomycetota bacterium | reverse complement strand
CGGCGACTTCTTCCGGCGCGATCGAACGACGGGCGAGCTGACCCTGGTGACCCAGGCCCTGGGGGGCGGTCCGGCGGACGACACCGCCAGCTTCCAGTCGGCCCTTTCCCATGATGGTCGCTACCTCGTCTTCGACAGCTTCGCCAGCAACATGACGTCGATGGCCGACACGAACAACCACATCGACGTCTTCTGCTACGACGCGCAGACGGGGAGCATCGAGATGGTGAACGTCACCCCGGGTGGGACGCAGCCGTCGTCCGGCTTTTCCTTCCAGGCGCAGATCTCGGCCGACGGACGCTTCATGGGCTTCGCGAGCGGCTCGCCGGATATCGTGCCCGGGGACAGCAACGGGAACCGCGACACCATGGTGCGCGATAGGCAGCTCGGTGTGACGTTTTGCGTCAGCAAGAGCAGCACGGGCGTCCAGGGCAACGGCGAGAGCAACGGCCCCAGCTTCTCCGCGGACGGAAGCGTGGTGTGCTTCCAGAGCCACGCGGACAACCTCGTGCCAGGGGACACGAACGCTCGACCGGACGCCTTCGTGCACTATCCCGCCAGTGGCGTGACCGAGCGCATCAGCGTCAGCTCGAGCGGAGCCCAGGCGAACCATCGCTCGGACGGCGTCCGGGTCAGCGCGAACGGACGCTACGCGTTCATCGTCAGCACGGCCAGCAACCTCGTGCCCAACGACACCAACGGCGTCGAGGACATCTTCCGCCACGACCTCCAGACGGGCGAGACGATCAACGTCAACCTGAGCTCGACGGGGGAGCAGGGCAACGGGCGGGCGCTGCAGCCGAAGCCCTCGGCGGACGGGCGCTTCGTGCTCTTCTCCGGTGAGTCCGACAACCTGGTGCCGGGCGACACGAACGGCCTGCGCGACGCCTTCGTGCGCGACATCCTCCTGGGCAACACGATTCGGGTCGATGTCAGCGACGCGGGCGTCCAGGCGGACATCACCAACCCCGGCACCGGTGGGGGGCACGTGGGGGGGCTGAGCGCCGACGGCTCGGTCGCGATCTTCGGGTCCTGGGCGACCGTGCTGGTGCCCGCGGACACAAACGACCTGCAGGACGTCTTCTCGCGGCAGGTCTTCCTGAGCCCGCGCCGTCACTGCGTGTCGGTGGCCAACTCCAGCGGCGGGGCCGCGCGCATGGAGCTGGGCGGGAGCACGTCGGTCTCCGCCAACGGGCTCGTGCTCTTGGCCACGTCGACGCCGAACACGACGGGGCTCTTCTTCTTCGGCCCCAACCCGATCCAGCTGCCCTTCGGAGACGGCACGCGCTGCGTCGGCGGGACGGTCCGGCGCCTTGCGCCGCGGGCTGCGTCCGGGAACCTGCTGCGCCACGACCTGGACTTCGGCGCCGGCAACGCCTCGTCGATCAGCCCCGGGGACGTGCTCAGCTTCCAGGCCTGGTTCCGCGACCCGGCCGCCGGCGGCGCGGGCTTCAACCTCTCGGACGGGCTCGAGCTCGAGTTCTGCGACTGAACCGCGCCCGAAGCCTCAGGGACGGCGCTCGAGAGGGCCGAGGTCGGTCAGGGGCGCGCTGCCCGCGCCGACGTCAGCGGCGCCCGGGTCGTCGCTGAAGCGACGATGACCGAGGAGGTCGAGGGGTAGGGGCTCGAGCCGGTTCTCGTCGGAGTCCAGGTCGGCCCGGTCGGGGGGCACGCGGGCGTTGGCGCCGGCGTCGTCGCAGGGCGAGCCCGGACCCAGGCGCAGGTCGTCGTCCGCCGTCTGGGCCACACCGTCCGCTCCGAGCTCGTCGACGAAGCGCGGATCGAGGGACTGGTTGCCCAGGCCCGGGAAGGCGGGGTCCAGGTCTTGAATGCAGCAGTAGTCGATGGCGGGAGGGGCGCTGGCGAAGAGCTGGTCGTCGAAGTGGCCGGAGCCGTTACCCCACAAGATGGTGTTGGCCAGGGTCGCTGCGGGGCCCACGGAGGCGCCGGCGAAGCCCAGGAAGGCGCGGTTGCCGTGCACGGTCGAGTTCGTGATCTCGACCCGGCCGCCCCCGGCCAGGATTCCGCCTGCGGCGGAGGCGCTGTTGGCGTGCACCAGGCAGTTCTCGATGCGCAGCAGATGGGACTCGACGTCGCGGCCCGAGAAGGTGATGCCGGCCCCGCCCGATGCCGCGTTGCCGCGCAGGGTGCAGGCGACCAGGTTGAGGAGGCGGCCGGCGCAGAACACGCCGCCGCCGAAGTCTCCGCGGTTGTCCTCGATGGTGCAGCGCGAGAGGGTGGCGCCGCCGGCCACGTAGACCCCGGCGCCGTCGCCGTCGAAGCCCCCCTCGCCGCCACGCACCGTGACGCCGTCGATGCGGGTCCCGTCCACCGGTGAGGTGCGGCTGCCGCTGCGCACCACGACGCGGGCGTTGTCGCTGCGCCCGCCGAAGTCGGGCCCGTCATCGCCGAGGAGGTCGCCGCTCAAGACGACCGGCCGTGCCACCGGATCGCGCTCTCTGCGCTCCAGCTCGTCCCCGGCGAAGCCACCCACGAGCCAGGTGCCCGGCCGCAGGACGAAGGAGCGTGCGCTGTTCTGCAGCGCGGGGAGATAGGTGCCCTCGGCCACCCAGACCTCGGTCGGCGCGTCGAAGCAGTCGGGAGCGCTGAGCAGGGCCTGGCGCAGGTCGCGGAAGGCCGCGCCCCAGCTGCTCCCGTCGCCCCCCAGCGGAGCGTCGGCGTCGACGTGGATGCGCGCGCCGCAGGGCGGCAGGGCCTGGGCGCCGATCACTCCCAGGACCTTCGTGTCCCCGAAGTGGAGCTGGCCGCCGGGATCGAGGAAGGTGGCCTGGAAGTACAGCGGCTCGATCCCGTCCGGGGCGGCATCGGGCAGGACGAAGTCGAGGGCCAGCTCGCCCGAGGCCGGGAGCACGCCCAGGTCCATGCGCCCGCCCGGCAGGGGCTCGCGCGTGACCTGGAAGCCCGCCTCCGGCCCGAAGAAGCGCGCGTGGGTGTCGCGCGAGACCAGCAGCAGGGCGCGCTCGCCGGGGTGGCCACGAACCACGATGCGGCTGGCCTCCAGGGCGCGCCCGAAGCGCGCCATCTGCACGCCGCGGCCCGCCCCATCGAAGCGCGTCAGGCTGCCGAGCACGTCGCGCCCCGGCCGTCCGGACCGAGTCGCGCCCTCTCCCCCTGGGCCGCCTTCGATCGCGACCCCTACGGCGTACGCCACGGCCGCCGTGGAGACGACGACAGCGTGCCCGCCCCGTCCGCCGACCGAGCTGCCGCTGCCCGCCGAGGCATGGCCGCCCGTGCCGCCGAGGATGCGGCCGCCCGTGGCGTGGACCACGCCGCTGGCGACGCTCAGCCCCGCGCCCCCGGCGGCGCCGAAGCGGTCGCCGCCAGGCAGGGTCAGGGTGCCGCCCCTGCCCCCCTCGAGCTCGCACTCCTGCAGCACGACGAGGGACCCGCTGGTCTCGAGCGCCGCCGCGCCGGGGGTGGGGCCCTGGGGCGGGGCCAGGCCCACGCCGCCGATCAGCTGACACTGGCGCAGCACGACATCGGCCGAGGCCTCGACCACCAGGGCGGCGGAGTCGCGCAGCTGATCGGGCGCGGCCACGACGTTGCCGGAGATGCGGCAGTCCTGCAGGCGCACGCGGCCGGCGTTGTGCAACAGTTCGAGCCCGGGCTCCGCGCCGGGCTCGCGCGGAAGGCCCCACAGCTCGAAGGCGTTCCAGCGCATGTCGAGGCGCGAGAGGACGACGACCTGATCCGGCGCCAGTCCGCGCACCTGGACGGCGCCGGTCGGAAGGGTGCCCTGCTCGGGCCCGAGGATCGCGAGGCCCTTGGCCTCGATCCGAAAGCCAGGATAGCGCCGCTCGCCTCCAACGGGCGAGCGCACGAGGATCGTGTCGCCGTCCTGCGCCGCGTCGATCGCGGGCTGGATCTCTTCGAAGTCGCCGGCGCCTTCCGCGTCGACGACCCAGACGTCCGCCGCAGCGTGGGCCGTGAGGAGAGCCGGCGCGAGGAGCGCGCAGGCCGCGCGTCGAAGGCGCTGAAACGTCGAGTGTTGCGTGGGTTGCATCGGGGTCGATTCTATTCGGTCTCGGGCTGCGTAGGATACGGCCCATGCCCCGTGCCCTGCTCCTGGCTCTCCTGGTCGGTGCCTGCGCCCAGGTGTCGAGCCCACAGCTCCCCGCCGATCCGAACTCCGGCGCACCCGCGCGCCGGCCCAACGTCGTCTTCTTCGTCGTCGACGACCTGGGCTGGATGGACCTCGGCTACGCCGGGAGCGCGTTCTACGACACGCCGAACATCGATGCCCTGGCGGCGAGCGGGATGCGCTTCAGCGACGCCTACGCGACGTGTCCGGTGTGCAGCCCCTCGCGCGCGAGCCTGCTGACGGGCAAGTACCCCCAGCGCCTGGGCATCACCGACTACATCTCCTCCAGCGGTGGCAACCAGCCGGAACAATGGCAGCGCAACTCGAAGCTGCTGCCGGCCGCCTACGCCGATCGCCTGGAGCACGGAGAGGTGACCCTGGCGGAGGCCTTCCGCGCGGCGGACTACGCCACCTTCTTCGCCGGCAAGTGGCACCTGGGACCCGAGGGCCACTGGCCCGAGGACCAGGGCTTCGACGTCAACCGCGGCGGGCTCGAGCGCGGTGGGCCCTACGGCGGAGACAAGTACTTCTCGCCCTACGGCAATCCGCGCCTCGCTGACGGCCCCCCCGGTGAGCACCTGCCGGCGCGGCTGGCCCAGGAAGCGCGCGGCTTCATCGAGGACCAGGTCCGGGCCGCGCGGCCCTTTCTGTGCTACCTGTCGTTCTACTCGGTGCACACGCCGCTGATGGCGCGCGAGGACCTGCGCCTCAAGTACGAGGCCCGGCGCGAGGGGCTCGCGCAGGAAGAGGTCTTCGGTACGGAGGGCGCTCGCAAGCTACGCCGCGTGCAGGAGCACGCCGTCTACGCGGGCATGGTCGAGGCCATGGACCAGGCCGTGGGGGTGGTGCTCGAGGGCCTGCGCGAGCTGGGGCTCGAGGAGTCGACGATCGTCGTCTTCACCTCGGACAACGGCGGGCTCTCGACCTCCGAAGGGCACCCGACGTCGAACCTGCCGCTGCGCGCGGGCAAGGGCTGGCTCTACGAGGGCGGGGTGCGCGAGCCGACCCTCGTGCGCTGGCCGGGGGTCACCCCCCCGGGCTCCGCCTCCAGCGCGGTGATCACCGGGACGGACTTCTACCCGACCCTGCTCGAGATGGCGGGCCTGCCGGCGCGTCCCGAGCAGCACCTCGATGGGACGAGCTTCGTGGCCGCGCTGCGTGGCCAGCCGACGCGCCGCGGCCCGGTGTACTGGCACTACCCGCACTACGGCAACCAGGGCGGCAGCCCGGGGGCGGCGGTGCGCGACGGCGACCTGAAGCTGATCGAGTTCTTCGAGGACGACACGGTCGAGCTCTACGACCTGGCGCAGGACCTCGGCGAGAGCCGCAACCTGGCCTCCTCCAGGCCTGACGACGTGGCCCGGCTGCGGGCGTCCCTCGACGCCTGGCAGCGCAGGGTGGGGGCGACCTTCCCCGCGCCCAACCCGGCCTACCACTGAGGCGCGCGCCGGCATCGAGCGGCGCGCGTCAACGCAGGCGCATCAACGCACGGGCAAGGTCAGCTGCACCCCGGCGCTGTCCGCCGTCGTCTGGGCCTGCAGGTTGAACAGCAGCCGGACCAGGAACAGGGTGTTGCGCGAGCGCAGGTCCTCGGCGTCCGTGTAGAACCACTGGCCCTTGTAGCAGATGGCCGGGTCGCCGCGGCTCGGCCGCGACGGGGTCGAGAAGACGTGCATCGGGGCGTCTGCGTCGTCGCCCGCCATCGAGGGCCAGGCGATCGTGTCGTGCTGGTCGGGGACGTCGACGTAGTTGGACAGCAGGCTCAGGAGCGAGAGCATCGAGCGCGAGCGTACGGCGATCGTGGTTCCGCCTCCGGCCAGCCCCTGTCGGATCGAGAACTCCTGGCCCAGGGGGTCCAGGTCCAGGGCCTGGGCCAGGGCCTGGCCGTCACCCGCGGCGAGGGCCCCGGGCTGAATCGACAGGACCAGGGTCTGCTGGTCCGGGGTCAGCCCGGCTTCGGACGTGCCGATACGAGCCTCGCCGCGCCCGATCATGCGCGCCAGGGCGTCCGTCGCGCGCTGGAACTCCGCGCGCTCCTGTGGCGTCGCGTCGCGCGCGCTGCTGAGCCCGTTCATGAACTTGATCGTCAGCGGCCAGACGACGGAGAACGAGAATCCGTTGTCCAGCATCAGGAACACCGAGCGCAGGTCGAAGGGCACCAGGAGCTCGCTCGCGAACTCCCTCCCGAGCAGGGGCATGTAGACGATCGTCGGCGAGTCCGTATAGACGATGCGCGGCGTCAGGGTCGCGATGGGCGGGGGCACCGAGCCTCCGCCGAAGCGTGCCTCGAGCTCGCTGCCGTACTCGACCGAGGGCGAAGCCGTGACGCTGTTGACCTGCAGGAAGACCGGCGGGTCGGCGTAGGCCAGGCGCACGATGTTGGACAGGAGCTCCTGCTTGTCCGTCGTCGCCAGGGCGTCGATGTAGGAGCCGCGCTGTTGCTTGATCGAGCGCGGACCACGGGCCGTGCAGCCGAGTAGGGTCGCGGCGAGAAGCAGGCAGATCCAGGGCTGGGTACGTCCCATGCGCGGCAGGATAGGACCCGACCCGCGTCTGGCCAACCCCGGCTTCCGCAGCCTGGGAGTCCGGCGCACCCTCAGCGCGGCTCGTCGAGCCCGTGGGACTTGCGCGTCAACGGGTTGGGGCGCGCCGCCGTGGTCTCGCGCAGGAAGAGCAGCACGTCGAACTGTTCGCCCAGGATTGTCGGTCGGAACCAGCGCTCGGCGCTGGCCTCCGAGTAGGTCGCGCCGATCGAGCGCATGGGAACGGAGCGCGCGAGCCAGTCGGCCACCGGTCCCGTCGCCGGGGCGCGGCGCAGGTCGAGGGCGTAGTTCTGGGGTGTGCCCTCGGCGCCCAGGATCGAGCCCGCCGCCTCGGGCGGCGGCGGCCCGACCACGAAGGGGCGCAGGGAGGGCCCCGTGTCCTCGGCGCCGCGCGGCGCGAGCATCGCCTGGAACCCGCCGTGGTGGAAGCCGAAGCCGAAGACCACGTGGTCGTCGCCGTATGCCTCTTCGAGGTAGTAGCCCATCATCGGATAGCCGCGGGGCGGGCCGTCGCGCTTGACGTGGCCGTTGTGGGCCCAGAGCAGGATGCGCGTCCCCGCGGGCTCCTGCTCCAGGACCCAGGTCGTGTTGTCGGCCATGCACTTGTCGCGCCACGAATTGCCGTAGGAGCCTACCGTTCCTGCGATCAGCCGCTTGGCCTGCTCGGCGACCCGCGCGTGCTGCTGCGCCCGCGCCCACTCCTCGCGCGAGCTGTCCTCGATCAAGATCTCGGCCTCGACCTCGAGGTAGTCGAGCAGGGTCTCGAGGCCCAGGTCGATCCCCTGCTTGACGCCCTCCGCGAGCCCGGCGAACTCGAGGAAGATCCGCGCGCGGGTCAGGGGCTCGAGGTCCGCGCGTAGGGCCTGCGCCAGGTCCGGGGCGTGGGCCTCGACGTAGGCCAGGGCGCCGCTCACCGCCGGCGCGGGGCTCTGCATGTCTATGCCGTAGAAGCGCACGGGCTGCTCGCGCCCCGGGGCCGCGTTGTACGCGCGCATCCACTCGATCAGCGCCAGGACTTCCTGCGTGTCCCAGGTCCAGAAGCCCTGACCGTGGAGGGCCTCCTGCGGGTCGCCCAGGCCGTGCTCGACGTAGTCGTTGATGCGCACGCAGTCCGGGTAGCTGGCCTCGATGCCGAAGGCGCGGAAGCCCATGCGCTCGACCAGGAACTCGAGCATGCGGTGCTTCAGCTGGAAGATCTCGCGCGTGCCGTGGGTCGCCTCGCCCAGGGAGACGATGCGTGCGTCGCCGATGACCTCGGCCAGGGGCTCGAGGTCCTCGAAGCCGTGGCCGGCCTCGGGGGTCGCGATGGGCAAGGCGTTCTGCTTGACCCAGGCGAGGACGGCGTCGCGCTCGAGCGGGTCCTGGGGAGCCGGGGCGGCCAGGGTGAGCGGAGCGACGGGGAGCATGGCCAGGGCGAGGTGCAGCACGAGGGGCCTCCATGGGCGGTCGGGCGTGGAAGGGGGTCACGATCCTACGCCCGTCGCGGGCGACCAGGGATCGGACCCTGTCAAGCCTGGGGTTGGGCCGGATCCCGGCGGAATCCGGGTAACGGCCGGTGTCCTCGCCGGAATGACCCGCGTACACGGAATGACCCGCGTACGCGGCAGGGACGCGCAACCGATGCGACCATGGAGACACCCATGCAGGACAGGCGACTGAACCGACTCTTTGTCCGCTACCGCCAGCGCGGCGACATCGACGCCTTGACGGCGGTCTTCGACGCGACCGCTCCGTCCTTGCTGGGCCTGGCGCGACACCTGGTGCGCTCCCGCGACGACGCCGAGGACGTGCTGCAAGCGACCTTCTTGACTGCGATCGAGCGCGCCGCCGCCTTCGAGCCACGGCACGCCCTGCGGCCCTGGTTGACGGGCATCCTGGTGCGCAAGGCGCGCCGGGCGAACGAGGGCGCCGCGCCGGGGGAGAGCGAAGACACGGCCGCCCCGGGCCTGGACGGAGACCCGCTGCGCCGGGCCAGCGACGCGGAGTTCTCCGAGCAGCTGCGCGAGGCCCTCGACAGCCTGCCCGCCCATCATCAGGAGGTCCTGCGACCCTTCCTGCAGGGCGGGGCACGACCGCACGAGATCGCGACGCACCAGGGTGTGGCCCCCGGGACCGTGCGTGTGCGCATCCACCGCGGCCTGGCGCGCCTGCGGCGCGCGCTGCCCGCGAGCTACGCCACGGGCGGCGCCGCGACGGCGATGGTGCTCGATCGGCTGCGCCGCACGGTCGAGGCGGCGGGGCGCGGCGCGGCGCCGGGGCTAGTGGGGACGGCGGGCGCGGGCTCTTCCCTCACCTTCGCGTCCGAGGGGGCGCGCGCCCTGCCCTTCGTCGCCGCCGCCGGCCTGGTCGGCGCCGGGCTGTGGTGGGCGGCGCCGGAGCGCGACGCGCCCCTCGCCGCCGCCCCCGAGGAGCTCGTCTCCCAGGCGCCCTCCGCGAAGGACCCGCAGCCCGAGGGCGTCCCGCAGCTTGCGTCCGCCTCCGTGGCCGCAGCGGCGGCCACGACGCCGCGGGTCGCGGGGGCGGCGCCGCGGGTGGCCCCGGACGTGATCCCCGCGGGGGCCTGGACCCTCGTGGCCGAGGTGCGGGGTCTCGGGGACTCCGTCTTCGACGACCTCGAGCTGGCCGTCGTCGCGCTCGACGCGGCGGGCACACC
>JAJFFA010000932.1 GCA_021776885.1 Planctomycetota bacterium | reverse complement strand
CGGAACTCCATGCGCTCGATGACCTGCCGGACCACGTCACCGTGGTTTCCCTCCATGTCTTCGGCACGGCCCGAACGGGCCCATTCGTCGAACTTGGCAGCGATCTCGGCGTGGCTCATGTCGTGGAGGGCGTGGCGTGGCGTCCGCCTGCGGCTTCGCGCAGGATCTGGTCGAGGGGCTCGAATGTCGCCTCCCAATCATAGCGCTCCTCGACGAAGGAACGACCGCGTCGGCCGAGTTCGAGGGCACGCTCGGGGGCCTCGAGCAGCTCGATCACCGCTCGAGCAAATGCGTCCCCGTCGTCGGCCAGCAGGAAGTCGCGACCCGGCTCGCCCGCGACCCCCTGGGTGGCGGGGGTGGTTCCGACCACGGGCAGGCCCAGGGCCAGGGCTTCGAGCACCTTGTTCTGGATCCCGCGTGCGATGCGCAGCGGGGCGACGCTGACCGCCGCGCGCCAGAGCCAGTCCCGCGGGTCGTCGACGAAGCCGGTGACCTCGACGCCCTCGAGCTCGGCCAGGCGCTGGACCTCGGGCACGGGGCGCGAGCCGACGATGGTGAAGTGCGCAGCGGGCACGCGCTCGCGCACCTTGGGCAAGAGCTCGCGCGCGAACCACTCGCAACCGTCGACGTTCGGGAAGTAGTCCATCACGCCGCAGAAGGCGATGTGCCCGGGCTCGGCGCGCTCGGGCGCGGGGACCAGGTGCTTCAGGTCGACGCCGTTGCGCAACACCGCGGAGGGGCAGCCGGGGATCGTTTCCTCGAAGATGGCCTGCTCGAGGGGCGTGCAGAAGATGTTCTGGCGGGCGTCCCGGGCGATGCGCGCCTCGAAGGCCTGCAGGGTGCGCCACTCGCGGCGGTAGACCGCGCTCATGGGGAAGCGCTGCTTCTCGGCGTACTGGCGCCACTTGTCCGAGTCGAGCTCGGCGAAGTGCATGATCCAGGGCGTGCCCTTGCCCACGAGGAAGGCCCCCATCGACGACGAGTAGGCGTAGGCGACGTCCGTCTGCGGGAGCCGTCGGTCGACCTCGCGCTGCAGCTGGCGTGAGCCGTAGACCCCCAGTGTCAGGGGCCTGCGGGTCAGGAGCAGGGGCAGGGCCAGGGCCTTCTTCTTCTTCTCGTTGAAGGGCACCGCGACGGTCGGGATGCCGCGTGCGTTCAGCTCCTGGGCCGCGGCCAGGTCGGCCTCGTCGTGGGCGAAGGTGATCACCGTCACCTCGTGCTCGCGGCGCATGCGCTCGATCAAGCGCCAGGTGGTGATCTTGTCGCCGCGGTTGGGGGGGAACGGGACACGCTGGGAGAGGAAGAGGACCCGCATCAGGGCACTATCGGCCGCCGGGGCGCGTGGGATCAAGCCCCGGGACGAGAGGCGCCGGGTGGCCGACGAAGGTGTGCCAGCGTCCGCGGCGCAGGTGCTCCTCGACTTCCAGACCCGCGGCCGAGATCGCCTCCAGGGTGGCCTCGGCGTGGTGCACGGGGATACCGCTGAAGGCGAACCAGCCGCCGGCTCCCAGGCGTCCGCACAGGTCGCCGGCGTGGGCGCGGATGATGTCGCTGTAGATGTTGGCCAGGACGACGTCGTAGCCCGTGTCCTGGGCGCCGAGGCCTTCGAAGCCGCCCGCGCGGAAGCTGCAGATCCCGGCCACCGCGTTCTTCTCGGCCAGCTCCGTCGCAGCCACAGCCGCGTGCTCGTCGATGTCGAAGCCGCTGCACTCGCGGGCCCCGAGCAGGGCCGCCGCCACCGCGAGGATGCCACTGCCCGAGCCCGCATCGAGCACGCGCTCGCCGCCCCGCAGGCGCTGCTGCAGGACCGCGAGGCAGGTGCGCGTCGTCGCGTGCCGACCCGACCCGAAGGCCCCGCCCGGCTCGAGCTCGAGGCGTAGATCCGTTTCACGCAGGGGATCGGTGCGCCACGACGGCACCACGGCCAGGCGTCCGACGCGGAACGGCTTCCAGCTCTTCTTCCACGAGTTGGCCCAGTCCTCGGCGGGCAGGGGATGGAAGGCCACGCGCAGGCGCCCCAGCTCCGGTTCGCCGGTGGTGGCGGCGAGCTCGGCCAGGGAGCGCGCGATCTCCTCGCGGCGGGCCTCGTCGTCCGCCTCGGCGGGCAGGAAGCTGCGCACCCACTCGAAGCCCGGCGGCGGCTCGGGGCTGGCGATGCTGGTGTTGCCGACGATGGCGGAGGTGCACGGCGGGCGCGCGACGACGTCGGCGACGAGCTCGTGCCAGCCTATCGGTACGCAGACGCGCACCTCGGTCCAGGGTGCGGGGCCAGTCATCAGAAGGGGACGTCTCCTTCGGGGACGTCGAGGACCACGGGGGCCTCGCGAGTCTTCGGGGCCGGAGCTGCGGCGCGTACCGGCGCGTGCCCAGGCTCGATCCAGCGCTCGGGCTCGCCCTCCTCGACGCAGCGCGCTTCGGCCAGGCCCATGTGCTGGAGGGCGGCAGCGATGCAGCGCTGGCTGTCCGCGCGCACGAGCCTCGCGGCGTCGCTGGGCACGTCGTCGATGCCCTCCCAGCCCAGGGGCAGCTCGCGCAGGAAGGCGCGGTGCCGCGGCTCGAGCACGCGCCCATCGAGCAGGTAGACACAGCCGCGGTCCGAGGTGCGGCGCATCAGGCGCCCGAAGCCCTGGCGGAACTTCGCCAGGGCGCGCGGCATGTAGATGCGGCTGTAGTGCGCGCTGGCGCCCAGGGCGGCGCACTGGGCGTGGTGGTAGCGGTCGGGCACGCCGTAGGGCAGGCGCACGATCAAGAGATGCTCGAGGGTCTCGCCGGGAAAATCCGCGCCGTACCAGAAGGTGTCCAGGCCGAAGAGCACGGAGTCCGTGTTGCGCCGGAAGCGTTCGGCCAGCTCCTCCTTGGCCACGCCGTCCATGCTCTGGTACCAGAGCGGGATGCGCGCCGCGGCCAGCCGTCCCTCGAGGGCCGCGCCGACGTTGCGCGCGTCGTCGGCATTGGTGAACAGGACCAGCATGCGCCCGCGGGTCTCCTGGGCCAGGTCGCCGATGAAGCCGCGCACCCAGGCCAGGAAGCGCTCCTTGTCCGAGCGCACCGGCGGCGCGTCGCGCGGGACGCAGACCAGCACGCGCGAGTAGTCGAAGACCTCGTCGGCGCGGAAGGTGTGGACCTTGCGCGGTGTGCGCTCCTCGTCCTCGTCGGGCTGGGCCGCCACGTCGAGGCCGAGGTAGGCGCGGGCGGAGTCGAAGCCGCCCTGGATCCAGGTCGTCGCCGAGAGGAAGACGGCGTTGGCCAGGCTCGGGTAGTAGTTGCGGCCCAGGTAGTCGCCGGGCAACAGCACGCGAGCGGCGAGCAGCGTCTCCCCACGCGAGCTGCGCTCGACGTCGTAGAAGGTGCGGCGCCGGAACGCGGGGCGGCCCTCCTCGAGGGGCAGCCAGGACTCGAGGGCGGCGAGGACCTCGCACAGGTCGGAGCGCAGCACACTCAGCGCGCGGCCCAGGCGCGCCGCGCCGCGCACCGGCAGCCCGTCCAGGCTCTCGAGCAGGCCCGAGGTGGCCGCGTCCAGGCCATTGCCCGCGTCGTGCAGGACGCAGCGCGCCTCGATCAGCTGTTCGCCCTCCTGGCCTTCGGCGTAGTCGCGCAGCAGGGTGTGCTCGTCGCGCTCGTCCACGCGCTTGCGGCTCTCCTCGCGCCAGCGTTCGAAGCGCCGCACCTCGTCCTCGAGCCACTCGAGGCCGCTCTTCGCGCGCTCGTGGGAGATGCGCGCGGCGCGCAGTAGCTCGGCCGCCGGGGCACCCTCGAGCAGCTCCCGCGCGAGCTTGTCGAGCGGGGCACGCGAGCGCTTGCCTGGGCGCGGCGAGGCGAAGCGGTCCAGGACGTCGCGCATCTCACCGAAGCTGATCACGTGGCTCCAGGCGTTGCCGGCCTGGTCGTGCAGGTGCTCGCACTCGTCGAACAGGACGTGGGCGAAGAGCTCGCGTCGGGCCAGGGTGAAGGCGTGATTGGTGAGCACGACGTGGCTGCGCTCGGCGCGCACGCGGGCCAGCTCGGCGGCGCAGGTGTTGCGATCCTCGCGCGCCTTGCAGCAGCCCGTCTGGGACGCGGCGCCGCGCACCAGGGTCGAGAACTCCGCGCGCCAGGCACGCTCGTCCGCCAGGGGCAAGGGGGCGCGGCGCGGCAGGCGGTCGAGGTCGCCCTCCGGGTCGACCAGGGCGAAGAGCATCAGGCGCGTCCAGGCCAGCCAGGCGTGGGGATCCGCGGGGCCGTCCGTCGGCGGCTGCGAGTGCAGCAGCGAGCGCCAGCAGAGGTAGTTGGCGCGACCCTTGAGCACGCTGGCGCGGTAGCCGGAGGGCGCCCCGGCGCGGGCCAGGGCCGCCAGGGCGCGGGGGACCTCGCGCTCCATGGCCTGCTCCTGCAGGGCGCGGGTGTAGGTGCTGACGCCGACGCGCACGCCGTTGCGCCGGGCCCAGCTCAGTGCCGGCAGGAGGTAGGCCAGGGTCTTGCCGGTGCCCGTCGGGGCGTGCACCAGGAGCAGATCCTCGCCCCCGAGGGTGCGCGCCACCTCGCGCGCCACGGCATGCTGGCCGGGTCGGTAGGTGACCTGCGCCGCGCCGCCCGCCTGCTCGAAGCCTGCCCCCAGGTGCTCCTCGAACAGGGCATCCAGGAGCAGCGAGTCGTCCCTGTCGAAGGGGCGCGGATCCTCCGAGCGGAAGTCGAGGGCCTCGAGCTTGCGCCAGTCCCGGGCGAGCCGCGCGACCGCGGGCTCGAGCCGAGCCAGGGCGAGTTCGAGGCTCGCGGGGCTCTCCCCGGCACCGCGCGCTTCGCCCAGGGCTCCGTCGTGCAGAGGCGTCGCCGTCCCGCGCAGGAGCTCGCCACCGAAGCACGACGGCGCGTCGACCAGAGCCAGGGCCAGGGCCAGCCGGCGCGCGGCGCGCGGGTCTCGCGGGAGGAGGTCGAGGACGGCGCGCTCGAAGCCCAGGGCGACTACGCGCAGGGCGTCGGCTCCCAGGGCGACCACGCGCGCGACGAGCTCGGCCAGGGCGGCGGCGAGCTGCGCCGGACCGAGAGTGTCGCCGGGGGAGTCGAGGGAGGCGGGCAGGAGCGCGCGCACCAGGTCCTCGCCGAGCCCGGAGAGGCGCCCGGGCCAGAGCAGCCCGGTCAGCTCGTCGAGGCCGAGGATCTCGCCCGCGGACAGGGTCTGGCTGCCCGTGAGGGAGCCCAGCCACGCCGACCAGTTCTCGAAGTCGCCGGCGCAGGCGACGACACAGGGCGAGGAGCCGACGAAGTCGACCAGCTCGACCCAGGCGGCGGCGGCCTCGCGCGGGTCGGCAGCGCTGCGCTCGAGCCGCTCCCAGGCCCCGTCGCCCCGGGCCCGGCGCAGGGCCGCCAGGCCTCCGAAGCGCGCCGTGGCCGGGTCCGGGCCCGTCGTGACCAGGTGCACGAAGGTCGCCGCGGGGCCCTCGGCCCAGCAG
>JAJFFA010000931.1 GCA_021776885.1 Planctomycetota bacterium | reverse complement strand
GGCGTCGAGGTGCACGTGGCTGTGCACGTCGCCGTAGACCAGCTCGCCCGGGGCCAGGTCGTCGGGGGCGTCGTAGTACAGGCCGATGGGGTGGCCCGGCTCGCCGTCCCGGGTGTGGAAGCGCGAGACCGTGGCGACCTGGCTCGGGCAGACCACGCGGACGCGCTGCTCGGCCTCGTTCCAGACCAGGTGCACGGCGGCCTCTGCGCCGTGGCGCGTGCCGATGGCGTCGAAGAAGCCGACGATGCGCGCGAACTCCTGCGGCGGGAGCGCCGGGAAGCGCGGCTCGAAGGAGCGCTCCTGCCGCGCCAGCTCCATGGGGCAGGCGCGGGCGCGGACGCAGCTCGAGAAGAAGCGCGTGTTGCGCAGGACGAAGAGCCCGTTGCGCGCCAGGACGTAGGCCGTCGAGCCCTCGGGGTCGGGCTGGTCGTCCGAGCGCTTGACCAGGATCGGGGTCTCGGGGAGGCCGCTCACGACACTTCCCCCGCGCCCACCGAGGCTTCCTGGGCCGCCTGGGCCGCCTGGGCCGCCTGGGACTTGGCGCGCGGTGAGCGCCCGCGGCGCTTCTCGTTGGAGCGCCGGCGCCGCGCCTGCTGCACCCGGCGCAGCACATCGGCCACGTCCCGCGGCGCGCGGGCCGGACCGCCGTGGCGCGACGCGCAGCGCTCGAGGGTCTGCTCGAGGGTTCGACCCGTCGGCAGCCACTCGACCTCGCAGGCGAAGGCCGGGTCAGCCAGGGTGGCCTCCTGCCAGCTCTCGACCGACGCCAGGCGCGGGTCGACCCCGGCCTTGACGGTCTCGGAGAACCAGCTCGACAGCTCGTGGTGCTCGGAGCTCTCGTTGAAGCCCGAGTCGAACAGGTGCTGGTGCAGGGCGGCCAGGGCGCGGCGCAGGGCCCCGCCGCAGTCGGCCAGGGCCTCGGCCAGCTCCTGCCCCGGCTGCAGGCCGTGGCGCTCGCGCATGCCCAGGTACTGGGTGCAGACCCAGGCCATCGGCCGCGTGCTCCCGGCGCCGACCTTGGAGCAGTTGAGCAGGGAGGGGTAGCACAGCTCGTCCTGCAGGCTGCGCAGGGGTGCGTTGCGGAAGAAGGCCTCGTTGTCGTTCGAGAGCACCAGGTCGCCCCGCGCACCTTCCTCGAACACCGCCAGCAACACGACGTAGGGCAGGGACAGGCGCACCTCGCGGTACTCCGCCTCGGGACCGAAGCGCTGCTTCGACTCGGCGCTGATCCAGCGCAGGGAGCGCACGTGGGGCGGGGTCTCGTGCACCAGGGTCACGCCGCGCCCGAAGGGCACCACGCTGCGCACGCCCTCGGGCAGGATCCAGGAGCCCGTGCCCTGGCGCCGCGGGGCGCAGTCCTCCAGGGCCTGGGCCAGGGGCTCGATCACGTGCTCGCCCTCGGGGGTCTCGATCGCGAGGGTGCGGTCCTCGGCGACCATGCGCGGCGTGACGGCGTCCTCGGACGCGCCCGCAGCGGCGCCCTTCTCCCCCGAACGGCGGGCGAAGAGCAGCAGCTGGCCGTCGCGCACGACGGTGTCCTCGCTGGCCTCCTCGCCGTCGAGGAAGGCCTGGCTGTCGGGGGCCAGGTCGAAGCGGTCGCCCAGGCGCCGGCGCACCGACTCGATGCTCATGCCGGACACGGGCAGGGTCTCGGCGTAGGGACCGCTGGCGACGGTGGCGTTGCCGGGGGTGCTGCCCGGGTCGGCGCTGTCGAAGGTGGGGGCGGGGGCCGGGTCGCCGGGGCGCTCGCGGGATCGGGTTCGTTCGCTCATGGCTCGGGTTCTCCTTACTTTGGGTGGGGCTTGGATCGGGCTTGGATCGGGATCAGTCGGTGGGGGTCAGGCGGCGCACGCCGGTCACGCGCGCGCCGTCGGGCAGGGGCAGGTGGATCGCCGCGGAGTGCACGTCGATCTGCTCGAGCTGGGCCGCGATCTGGTCGGCCAGGGCCTCGATCAGGGGCTCGGCGCGCAGCCCGAAGCCGCCCGCGTTGCGGCGCTCGGCATCGGCGAAGACCTCTTCGTCGCGGGCCGCCGTCGCGCAGGCGCGCACGGCGCGCTCGACCAGGGCCGGGGTGACCACCTCGCGCCGACGGTAGGTCAGGGGCGTCGTCTCCCCGGCGACGCGCACCTCGAGCACCGCGGGGTCCGCGTTGGGGGAGCCGTAGAGCCAGGGCGTGACCTCGCCCACCAAGGCGCGCACTGCGGCCGCCGGGTCGCTCGTCTCGACGCTGGGCTGGAGCGGGCGCTCGCCCAGCAGCTTCTCCAGCACCGCGGCGAAGCCCGCGCGGTCCAGGCGCCCGAAGCGCGCCACCCGCGCCCCTGCGCGGCGCAGGAAGGCCGGGTCGACCGCCGAGGCCAGGTTGGTGGTCGAGACGAAGAAGATCAGCTCGTCGGCCAGGCGCCCGCCGGTCACGTCGAGGCGCTCGAGCAGGGTCACCAGGATGCGGTCGTGGATGCCGTCGTGGCCCCGCGCCCGCGCCAGGCCGTCGATCTCCTCCAGGATCACGATCAGGGGCAGCTTGACGCTGCGCCCGTCGGGCAGGGTCTGGGGCGTCGTCGCCAGGTGTTCGACCTCGTCGAAGAAGCGGTCGAGGTTCTGGTCTGACTCCCCGAGCCAGGGCGAGAGGACGCTGGCCGGGCGCAGGCGCATGGCGCGGCTGGGCAGGTCCTCGGGCTCGACGCCGTAGACCTCGGCCGTGACCTCGATCATGCGCCGCCAGAAACCAGCCAGGCACAGGCTCTTGCCCGTGCCCGGGGGGCCGGTCAAGAGGGTCATGGTGGCGCGCGGCAGGCGGTACGCCGCGCCGCTCTCGGGCTCGCGCAGCTCGGCCTCGAGGTGCCGCAGGAGGTCCCCGAAGACCGCGGGCGGGGCCGCGATGTCGCGCTCGAAGTGCACGTCGGGCACGGGCTCCTGCGACAGGAAGCGGTAGTGCCCGGGGCCGTCCTCGCCAGGCAGGGCGCGGAAGGCCATCTTGCGCCCGTGGCAGACCAGCACCTGGGCCCCGGCCGGGGCCTCCCCGGCGGCGTACTGATCGCGCAGGGACTGGGCCGCGAAGACCACGCCGCGCCCGCGCCCCTCGCTCGAGACCTCGAGGCGCTCGGCATCGATCCAGCGCTCGAGCTTGGCCTCCTCGCCCACGGCCGGCGCCGGGCTGGAGAACAGGGCGGCGCGCCCCTGCCCGTCGATCCACAGGGTCTCGCCGGGGGCGAGGCGCGCGGCGAGCTCGTCGTTGGGCAGGAAGCAGTAGGCCTCGGAGCCGTCGGGCAGGAGCACGTGGGCGCGGCGCCCCGCGCTCGACTGCTCGAGCACACCGTAGAACGTCCCCTGGCGCAGGGGGCCGCGCTCGAGCTCGCTCAGCTTGGCGTCGAGGGCCTGCTCCTTCTTCGACACGCGCGCCGCGCTGGCGCCCTTGCCGGCGGCGGCGAAGAGCTGCGACAGGACGCGGTCGGTCTCCTCGTCGGCGTTGGCGCACATGGCGCCGACGATCTGCTTCTTCATGTCCAGCGGCGCCTTGGGGTCACCCAGCAGCGCCGTCGCGGTCTTGGTCTCGGTCATCCTGTCCTCGCTATCCTTGGAGTTCGGGCGGCAGGTCGCCGCGGTCGATGAGGTGGTAGCCGCGACGGACCAGGGTCCCGCCGCGCTGTCCGTAGAGGGCGCTGGGGGTGCGCCCGAGGGGGTCACGTCCGAAGACGTGGGCCAGCTGCCAGGGCTCCCTCGCGAAGACCGCGCGGCTCCAGGTGCGGTCGTCGAGGGAGAGGAAGGCGGAGCTGCGGGTGCAGTCCTCGCGCTGCGCGCAGTCGGCGCAGGCGGGGGTCTCGTCGCTCCCGACGACGAAGGGGTGGCCGTGGGCCGAGCCCAGCAGGGCCAGGCCCGGGTCTCTCGCGTCCCTGCGGCGCTCGGCGAGCTGTGCGTGCACCCGGGCCCAGGACTCACCGGTGAAGTGCAGCGAGAAGGTCGT
Organism: Planctomycetota bacterium; assembly: GCA_021776885.1. Classification (GTDB taxonomy): domain Bacteria; phylum Planctomycetota; class UBA1135; order UBA1135; genus JAJFFA01. The sequence continues at coordinate 63 of JAJFFA010000931.1, read as the reverse complement.
GCCGTCGGCCCCGGTCGCCTCGAGGGCGCCCAGGACGACGGCGTACACGCGCCGGGCCTCGGG
>JAJFFA010000094.1 GCA_021776885.1 Planctomycetota bacterium | reverse complement strand
CGTGCCCGCGGTGTCCGCCGCGCCCCGGGCCATGGCCTCCGCCACCTCCACCGAGACGGCCCCGTGGGCCCTGATCAGGGACTCGGGCACCCCCAGGCGCTCGATCTTGGCCCGGTTCGAATAGGTCACGAAGCCGTCCTGGAAGACCGCGCTGATCCCCGGCACCTGGGTCAGGCGTGCGGACAGGAGGCCCCCGGTGCAGGACTCGGCCACGCTCACGGTCAGGCCGTGCTGCACCAGGTAGCTGCCCAGGACACGGGCCAGGTCGCCGTCCTGCTCGCTGAAGACGTGGGCGCCGAAGCGCTCGAGGAACTCATGGCTGCGCTGCTCGAGCAGCCCCTGGGCCTGGCCCGCATCCCTGCCCCTGGCCGTGATCGAGACGCTCAGGGCCCCGGCGCGGAAGGTGACGCCCATCAAGGGGTTCGCGCCGCGCTCCATCCAGGGCCCCGTGCCGTCGGCCAGCACGCTCTCCGAGACCCCGAAGAGGTGGAAGTAGCGCGTGGCCAGGGCCAGGCCGCCCGGGACGTGGCTGGCGAGCCAGGGAGCGACGTGCACCTCGAGCATTCCCGCCAGCTCCCGCGGCGGGCCGGGCAGGGCGAAGACCGTGGCGCCGTCCACCTCGACCCGAAACCCCGGCGCCGTGCCCCTGGCGTTGGTCAGGACCTCGGCCCCCCGCGGCAGCAGGGCCTGGCGTTCGTTCGAGAGGGCCATGGGTCGCTCCTGGCGGGCCCACCAGCCGCGCAGCTGTTCGAGCGCCCCGGCATCCGTCACCAGCTCGACCCCGGCGGCGAGGGCGACGGCGTGGCGCGTGACGTCGTCGAGGGTCGGCCCGAGTCCGCCCGTGGTGAAGACCAGGGCGCAGCGCGAGCAGAGCTCGCGCAGCAGGGCGGCGACCTCCTGCTCCCCGTCCCCCGTGACCACCACCCGGGTCAGTACGCGTCCGTAGGGAGCGAGCTCGCGTGCGATGGCGCCGGAGTTCGTGTCGACGATGCGGCCGGCGAGCAGCTCGTCGCCGATGATCACGATGCCGACCGCCCCCGGATCGGGGCTCATACCTTGGTGACCTCGCGCGCCCGCGCGCGCTTCACGCCGATGCGCGCGAACTGGTTCCCGATCTCGTACAGCAGGATGATCGGCACCGCCATCATCAGCTGAGTGAAGGGATCGGGGGGCGTCAGGAGCGCAGCCAGGACCAGGGCCGCGACGATGCAGTGCGGTCGAAACTTCGAGTAGGTCTTGGGCTCGACGAGCTCCAGGCGCGCCAGGGCCAGCATCACCACGGGCAGCTGGAACACCGCGCCCAGGGCCAGGGTCAGGCTGATCAGAAAGCTCCAGTAGTTGTCGATGCTCTCCCAGTACTGGATCTGCTCGATGGTCATGCGCGCCAGGAAGAAGAGCGCGTAGGGCACCATCAGGAAGTACCCGAACAGCGCGCCTCCGAGGAACAGCAGCAGGCTGAAGGGGAAGTAGCTGTAGGCCAGCGACTTCTCGCTCTTGTACAGACCCGCGGCGACGAACTGCCACATCTGCCACAGCACGATGGGTCCCGCGAAGAAGAGCGAGAACCAGAAGCAGACGCGCATCAGGAAGAAGAAGCCCATCGACGACGCGTCGCCCTTCATCAGCGCCGGGACCTTGCGCTCGAAGCGCACCTCGCGCGTCTCCGGGTCCGCCGAGGTGAAGTACTCCGGCCACGAGTCGGGGTCCTCCTCGACGTAGGCGTTGAAGCTCTCGACGAGCTCGATGTTGAGCCAGGTCTGGGCGCGGTCGTAAGGCCACATGGCCCAGTCGGCCAGGCGCTCGTGGAAGGCCCAGGCCACCATGAACACGACGGCGACCGCGATCACGGAGCGCATCAGCCGCGTGCGTAGCTCGTCGATGTGCTCGCCGAGCGTCATGCGCGATTCTTCGAGCGGATCGGCTGCTTCTGTCATGCCATGAAATGTGGGCGGCTCCCGCTCCGGGAGCCGCCCTCATGATCGTGTCCCGGGCCGGCGGGTGCCAGCCTCGGCGAGAAGGATGCCTACAGGGCGAAGAAGCGCCGCAGGTCGTTGATCGACACCACCTGCACGCCCAGGGCTTCGGCTTCCTTGTACTCGGGAAGCTCGGAGGGCTGCACCGGCTCCTCGTAGGGCTCGCCGTTCTCGTCCTCGTAGAGCTCCGAGCCGACGATCAGGTAGGCCGTGTTGAAGTCGAGCTTCTTCTGCACCTTGATCCCGATCTCGTCGAGCTTCAGGGCCAGCTCCTTGCGGTTGTAGTCGCCCGAGAAGCGGCCGATCATGACGGCGTAGCGCTCGCCCGAGGGGTCGAACAGCGGCGCGCTGACCAGGTCACCGGGGACGATCGGGTCGTAGCGGTCGGTCAGGCTCTTCAGGATCACCTCGGCCCGGTTCGGCTCGACCTTGGTGACCGAGATGCTGCCCTTGACGCGGTTGTCGTTCGGGTCGCCCGAGATCACGTCGAAGGTCATGCCGCGGCTGAGGCGGTTGCGCGCGCCCAGGTTGATCCAGGCCACACCGAGCTGCTTGGACACGGCCAGGATTTCGCCGTCGGGGGTGCCTCCCGGCTCCTTGGTGAAGGCCAGCATCTTCGAGAGCTGCTCGAAGCGCGTCTCCGACGCCTGGGAGTTCTGATCTATCTTCTTGTTGAGGTCGGAAATCGTGCCGCGCGCGCCGCGCAGCTCGGTGTCGACGTCGTTGCGCGCGCTGGTGATCGAGGCCAGGCGCGTCTCGAGGTCCTGCTGGGCCGAACGCGCCGCGTTCTGGGCGTCGGTCAGCTGGGTGTTCAGGTCGCGGATCTCCGCGTCCTTCGAACTCGAGACGTCGTTCAGGCTGGAGCGCAGGCTCGCCACCTGGCCCGTGAGGTCGGCGACCTGGGACTGCAGGGTCGCGATCTGGCGATCCTTGGCGGTGTACTGCGCGATGACCACGGGGACGACGTCCTCGAAGGTCTTGTGCGTGTCGTCGAGGTCCGAGAACGTGTCCTTGAGCGTCGAGAGGCCCGACGCCGCGGCGGCGAGGTTCGTACGCGAACCGGCGACTTCCCGGTCGTAGAAGCCCAGGGATTCGGAGATCGTGCGCGCGGCGAGACTCTCGGTGTCGGCGCGCTCGATGGCCTGGACCTCCTTCGACTTGGCCGCGGCTTCCGCGCTGCGGGCGGCCGTCGCGTCCTGCTGGGAGATGTAGGCGAAGGCGACGGCGACGAAGAAGACGACGACCACCGCGATCATCCAGATCGCACTGATGCGGGCCGCGCCGCGGAGAGAGGTGTTCTTCATGGGGGTCCTGGAGTCCCGGGGCAGCCGGGTTTCACAAGCGGGGGCGACCAGAAGGAGCCAGTGAGGAAGCGGAAGAGGGCCTTGAGCGGCGCCAGGGGGGGGCGAAGAGAGATAACCGAAGCCACCGGAGCCTACAAGCACGATCCCAGGCGTGCCGGGGGCGTGCGCGGGGGCTAACCTCTCGTGGGCGAGCTGGCCTCCAGCGGCGACTCCGGTCCTACCCCCCAGGGCAGGGCCGGTTTCTGCACTTCCGACGCCCTGCGAGCCCCTCTGTCCCCATGCAGCAGCCCCCGCTCGATGGCCCCGAGCCCACCTCCGCTTCCCGCCCCGGCCTCGTCATAGGAGTCCTGGGCGGCATCGCCTCGGGCAAGTCCGCCGTGGCCCGCCTCCTGGCCGGGCCCCCGGAGCAGGGCGCCCCGGTCATCTCGGCCGACGCCCTGGCCCACGAGGCCCTGGAGCAGCCCGAGATCCGCGCGGCCATCCTCGAGGCCTTCGGCCCGGAGGTCCTCGACCCCGACGGGAAGCTCGATCGGGGGCGCCTGGCCGCCCGCGTCTTCCGCGACCCGGCCCAGCGCGCTGCCCTCGAGGGCTGGATCCACCCCTTCGTTCGTGCGAGGATCTGCTCCGAACTCGCCCAGGCACGCGAGCGCGGCGCCCCCCGCGTCGTGCTCGACGTCCCGCTCTTGCTCGAGAATGATCCCGAGCATGGGCTGGCCCGCGCCTGCGACGTCCTGGTGTTCGTCGATGTCTCCGCCGCGGAGCGCGAGCGCCGGGCGACGCGCAACCGCGGATGGCTCCCGGGCGAGGTGGCGCGGCGCGAAGCCGCGCAGATGCCGCTCGAACAGAAACGCCAGCGCGCCGACTACGTCATCCCGAACGAAGGACCCCTCGAGACCCTCGAGAAACGGGTTCACGACGTGCTCCAACGCATCGAGTCCAGCGCGCGACCCTCCCCCCCCCAATCCGAGCCCGGAGCCGAGGCCCCTTGAATACGCACGTCAAGTCGATGGGATCCAACAAGAAGAAGCGCCCCTTCAAGTACAAGCAGCGCGGCGGTCGCGCCAAGGTCCAGGGGCCGCGGCACGCGAGCTCCGAGACCTTCCAGGTCGACTTCGATGCGGTCCCGACGGATCTGGACGAGGAGCGCTACGCCGAGCTGATCGACGCGCTCGACGCGCCCAAGAAGCGCACCAAGCCGAAGCCGGTCCTGCACGACGAACTCCTGGGACTCAACCTCAACGAGCTGCACGACGTCGCGGAGAACGACAAGCTCGAGGACTTCGTCGGCCGCAGCCGCCGCGATGCGATCTGGGAGCTGACCACCCACCGCCTGCGGCAGCGCATTCCGATCGTGGTCGAGGGCGTGCTCGACACCCTGGCTGGCGGACACGCCTTCCTGCGCACGCACCACAGCGACTACATCCCCGCCGCCCACGACGTCTACGTGCCCGCGGGGCTGGCCAAGCACCACGGCCTCGCGCGGGGCATGACCGTGCGTGGCAAGCTGCGTCCGCCGGCGGAGGGTGAGAAGTATCTGTGCCTGTGGGAGATCGACGAGATCGACCTCAGGGACGCCGAGGAGGTCCACGGCCGGGCTCCGTTCAAGGAGCTCATCCCGCTCTACCCCGACGAGCGCATCCTGCTCGAAGGCACCGAGGAGAACCCCCTCGAGATGCGCATCGT
>JAJFFA010000930.1 GCA_021776885.1 Planctomycetota bacterium | reverse complement strand
AACCTGGTTCCGTAACGGGTATCTCCGCCCGAATCCGCTGCGACGCCCGGAGGACCATTCTTGCCGCCCCAACCGCCCCTGGCGCCCCCCGCTGCCGCTGCGGGCCTGGATCTCACGAATTCCTGCGTCGCCCTGGTCGTGGGCGGGATTCCTCTGCCGCAGCCCTCCCTCAACGTTTCCTCCGCCTCCATTTCCCATGCGTATCGCCAACCTGCTCCCGTTCCTGTTGTTCCTCTGTCTCTCCCCCCGCGCAGCGGCCCAAGCGTTCAACATCGACGCCGGCGACAGCGCCCTTGCCCGACCCTCGTCGGGCTACGGCGGGGGCGCTGGCCAGGTTGGCCTCTGGCACCCATGGGGCTCGTTCGACACGGCTCCGCTGGTCGACATCGGGGGCAACACGACAGGTGTCACGCTCACGGGCAACGCGCCGCTGTTCTTCGACTACGCCGAAGAGAACGGCACGACTGGCGACGACGCCGCGCTGATGGACGACAGCGAGAGCTTCCAGACCTCGGCGCAGTACGTGTTCGATGGGCTCGAGAACGGGCTCTATGTGCTGTACTCCTACGCCTGGGCGCCCGACGACGACACCTTCATCAACACGGTCACGGTCCCGGAGTCGGCCGACCCGCCCCAGGACTGTGGCGGCGCTTGGCCCGGCAGTCATGCGCTTGGCGTCACCTACACGCGCCACGAAGTGGCCGTAACGAACGGAACGCTCGCCTTCGCGGTCGCGACCACGACGATCCTGGCCGGAACCCTCAACGGACTGCAGCTTGTCCCGGCGAACGCCGACTGCAATCGGAACGGCATCGACGACCGCGACGACATCGCCAACAGGACGAGCCAGGACTGCAACGGCAACGGCATCCCCGACGAGTGTGATCTCAGCGGCGGAACGAGCACCGACTGCAATTCGAACGGAATCCCCGACGAGTGCGACTTGCCCGACTGCAACGGCAACGGCCTCCCGGACTCCTGCGACATCGCCTCGACCTCGAGCGACGACTGCAACGGCAACGGCGTCCCCGACGAATGCGACGTGGCGACGAACGCGCCCGACTGCAACGAGAACGGCGTCCCCGACTCCTGTGACCTGGCCTCGGGAGCCAGCGAAGACTGCAACGAAAACAGCATCCCGGACGAGTGCGATCTAGCCGACGGCGCGGCGGACTGCAACGCCAACGGCGTCCCCGACAGCTGCGACATCGCCGACAGCACGAGCGACGACTGCAACTCGGACGGGACACCCGACGAGTGCGAGACCGACGACTGCAACGGCAACGGCGTCCCCGACGACTGCGACCTCACCAGCGGCACCAGCGACGACTGCGACTCGAACGCGGTCCCCGACGAGTGCGACCTCGACTGCAACGGCAACGGCGTCCCGAACGAGTGCGACATCGCTGACGGCACGAGCCTGGACAAGAACGGAAACGGCGTGCCCGACGAATGCGAGGACGGCGACTGCAACGGCAACGGCGTCGACGACTCGATCGACATCGCCACGGGCAGCAGCGAGGACTGCAACCTCAACCTCGTCCCCGACGAGTGCGACATCACCACGGGCGCGAGCGACGACTGCGACCAGGACGGAACGCCCGACGAGTGCCAGAGCGACGACTGCAACGGCAACGGCGTCCCCGACGACTGCGACATCACCGCGGGCGCTCCCGACTGCAACGGGAACGGACTCCCCGACGACTGCGACGGCCCCGACTGCGACGGCAACGGAATCCCCGACGACTGCGATCTGAGCGCCGGAGCATCGGATTGCGACGGCAACGGCGTACCCGACGCGTGCGACACGCCCGACTGCAACGAGAACGGCCTGCCGGACGACTGCGACCTGGCGGCCGGGACCAGCCTCGACTGCAACAGCAACGGCGTGCCCGACGAGTGCGACATCGCCTCCGGCGACAGCCCCGATTGCGACGGGAACGGGGTACCTGACGAGTGCGACCTGGCGAACGGAACGCCCGACTGCAACGTCAACGGCGTGCCGGACTCCTGCGACATCTTCCAGGGCGACAGCGAGGACTGCAACCTGAACGACGTTCCGGACGAGTGCGACCTCGCCGCGGGCACGAACCAGGATTGCAACGGCAACGGTGTGCCCGACGCCTGTGACATCGACGACAGCACCCGCCTGGACTGCGACAGCAACCGCGTCCCCGACGAATGTCAGGACGACTGCGACGGCGACGGCATCCCCGACGTGTGCGAGATCGCGGATGGCGGGGACTGCAACGGCAACGGCCGCCCCGACTCCTGCGATCTAGCCACCGGCTTCAGCGGAGACTGCAACATCAACGGGATCCCCGACGAGTGCGACACGGCCTCGGGCTTCAGCGCCGACTGCAACGGTGACGACGTCCCCGACGAGTGCCAGGCCGACTGCAACGACAACGACGTCCCCGACGAGTGCGACCTCGCCGCGGGTACGAGCTCGGACGGCAACGCGAACGGCGTTCCGGATGAGTGCGAGAGCGACTGCAACAACAACAACGTCGACGACGACCAGGACATCCTGCTCGGCAACAGCCAGGACTGCAACCTGAACGGGCTCCCTGACGAGTGTGACATCGCCGCGATGCGCAGCCTCGACTGCAACGAGAACGGGATCCCCGACGAGTGCGACCTCGACATCACCGGTAGCAGCTTCGACTGCAACGGCAACGGCATTCCCGACGAGTGCGACATCGATTCCGGCATGAGTCCGGACTGCAACGCCAACGGCGATCCGGACAGCTGCGACATCGACAGCGGATCGAGCGACGACTGCAACGGCAACCTCGTCCCCGATGAGTGCGATCTGTCGAGCGGCGCGAGCGCCGATTGCAACAGCAACGGCGTTCTCGACGAGTGCGACATCGCTGCGATGGACAGCGAAGACTGCAACCAGAACGGTGTCCCCGACGAGTGCGATCTCGCCAGCGGGACGAGTGAGGACAGCGACAGAAACGGCGTCCCCGACGAGTGCCAGCGGATCGGCACGCTCTACTGCACGGCGGCGCCGAACTCGGTGACCTCACTCGGTGCGACGATCTCCGCCGCGGGAAGCCGGACCGTCTCGGACAACTCCTTCACGTTGACGACCGAGCGCGTCCCCAACTCCTTCGGCCTCTACTACTACGGCACGACCCAGATCGAGGTTCCCTTCGGCGACGGCTTCCGCTGCGCCGGCGGAAACACCCAGCGCGTGCAGGGTCCGCAGCTGGCGGCGGACAACGCCCTCGTGCGCACGATCGACTTGACGACCCCGCCCCACTCCGCGCGCATCGTCAGCGGCGCCGAGCTGAACTTCCAGCTCTGGTACCGCGACCCGATGGGCCCGGGCGGCTCGGGCTTCAACTTCTCGAACGCCCTGAACGTCGTCTTCGACTGACGCTGCGCGGACGTCCACAGCGCCGCGGGCACGGGAACCTCACACCGTGCCCGCGGGCGCGCCATCCGAGCGCGGGGAGGACCTCAGCGCTCGCGCTCGGCTGCTGACCATGCGGGCAGCTCGGGGGCGGATCGCAGCCACTCGAGCAGTCGTGCCCCGTCGACTTCGTTGGCACGCATGGGCACGATCACGATCGCTCCGTTCGCGTGCAGCGCTTCGTCCTCGATCGGCGAGAGCGCGGTCTCCCACGTGGCGCTCCCCACGATCTTCCAGGCCCCCGCGGCCTCGTCGTAGGCCAGGCTGGGGGCGCGGCGAACCGGAGCGCGATCCGCGATCCGCACGCCTCGAACGTCGGTCGGGCCCCCGGGCGGGAGAGTTACCGTCAGGTACTCGCCCGGGCCCAGGTCACGGACGATCGGGTGCTCCGAGAAGCGTACGACCCAGTCGACGGCAGCCTCGACCGCGCCGGGGACGTCGTC
>JAJFFA010000929.1 GCA_021776885.1 Planctomycetota bacterium | reverse complement strand
CCCACCCACGCAAGTGGTGGGGTCGGGCCCTCTCCATTCGGCCCCGGTCGGGTCCCGGGCAGACGCAAGCGGTCGCACGCTTGGAGCGGCGCGGGGGGACCGGTAGACTCCTTCCTTTCCACTCCACCCCTTTAGGAGCTGGATCGGTCGTCACCGGTCCAGGGGTCGCCGCCATGACTCACGCCTTGCCCGAGGGGCTGACCTTCGACGACGTCCTGCTGGTACCCCAGCACTCGGACATCCTGCCGAAGGACGCCCAGCTCGAGACGCGCTTTTCGCGCAACGTGGCCCTCCACGTGCCCCTGTCCTCCGCGGCCATGGACACGGTCACGGAGTGGAAGCTGGCGGTCACCCTGGCGCGCGAGGGCGGCATAGGCGTCATCCACCGCAACTTCCCGATCGAGGGCCAGATCCGCGAGGTCGACAAGGTCAAGCGCTCGGCCAACGGCGTGATCCTCGACCCGGTGACCCTGCCCCCCGATGCCAGCATCCGCCAGGCGCGGGAGATCATGCAGCGCCACAACATCTCGGGGCTGCCGATCCTCGATGGCGAGCGCGTGGCCGGGATCTTGACCAGCCGCGACTGCCGCTTCCAGGAGGACGACGAGACGCCGGTGGCGCGCTTGATGACGTCCGAAGGGCTCGTCACCGCGCCCGTGGGCACCTCCCTCGAGGACGCCCGCAAGCTGCTGCACCAGCACAAGGTCGAGAAGCTCCTGATCCTGGACGAAGAGCAGCGGCTCTCCGGCCTGATCACGATGAAGGACCTGAACATGCTGGCCGAGTTCCCGAACTCGGCCTTCGACTCCCGTGGCCGCCTGCGCGTCGGCGCCGCCGTCGGGACCCACGACTACGAGCGCGCCGCCGGCCTGGTCGAAGCCGGAGTCGACGTTCTGGTCGTCGACACGGCCCACGGCCACAGCACCGGCGTGGTGGACTCGGTGCGCGAGCTGAAGCGCAAGTTCAACGTCGACGTCGTGGCCGGCAACGTGGCCACGGGCGCCGCGGCGCGCGCGCTGGTCGACGCCGGGGCGGACGGCGTGAAAGTCGGGATCGGCCCGGGCTCGATCTGCACGACGCGCATCGTCGCCGGGATCGGCGTGCCCCAGTTCTCGGCCATCCGCGAGGTGGCCGAAGAGCTGAAGGGCGTCGACGTGCCGATCATCGCCGACGGCGGCGTGCGCTACTCCGGCGACATCACCAAGGCCCTGGCCGCGGGTGCCTCGAGCGTCATGATCGGCAGCCTCTTCGCCGGCCTCGAGGAGAGCCCCGGCGAGACCTTCCTGTACAAGGGCCGTTCCTTCAAGGCGGTGCGCGGCATGGGCTCCCTGGGAGCGATGCAGCAGGGCAGCAAGGAGCGCTACCGCCAGGGTCACGTCAACGAGGCGGACAAGCTGGTGCCCGAGGGCATCGAGGGCATGGTGCCGTACAAGGGACGCCTGTCGCCCTTCACGTACCAGCTCTGCGGCGGCGTGCGAGCGGGCATGGGCTACTGCGGGGCGCGCACCATCCGCGACCTGTGGGACAAGGCGCGCTTCATTCGCATCACGGCCGCCGGGGTGCGCGAGAGCCACCCCCACGACGTGTCGATCACCAAGGAATCCTCCAACTACGCCCACACCGAATGACCGTCCCGGATCCCAGCGCGCAGGCTCGCTCGATCGCCCCGGCCGCGCCCGAACGGCCCAAGGGGCTCTTGATCGTCGACCTGGGGGCGCAGTACGCCCAGCTGATCGCGCGGCGCATCCGCGAGTGCGGCACCTGGTGCGAGATCGTCCCGGCCGCGCGCGCCCTCGAGGCGGCGCGGGCCATGGCACCCGGGGGCATCGTCCTCACCGGGGGGCCGGCGTCGGTCTACGCCGAGGGCGCCCCCGTGGTTCCGCCCGAGCTGCTCGGGCTGGGCGTGCCCGTGCTGGGCATCTGCTACGGCATGCAGTGGATGACCCAGGCCCTGGGCGGGCGCGTGCGCGGCTCGGGCGAGCGCGAGTTCGGCCACACGTCGATCGCCGTCACCGAGTCGAACGGCCTGTTCCACGGTATCGACGGGCGCACCGTCGTCTGGATGAGCCACGGCGACAAGGTCGTCACCCTGCCCCCGGGCTTCAAGACCTACGCGCGCTCGGAGACCTGCGAGCACGCCGCCATCGGCGACCCGGCACGCGGCTTCTTCGGCGTGCAGTTCCACCCCGAGGTGACCCACACGGCACGCGGCGTCGAGCTGCTGCGCAACTTCGTGTTCCAGGTCTGCGGCATGCCCGGGGACTGGCAACCCGACTCCATCGTCGAGCAGGCCATCCAGAAGATCCACTCGACGGTCGGTCCCCACGGCGAGGTCGTCCTGGGGCTCTCGGGTGGCGTCGACAGCTCGGTGGCGGCCGTGATCTTGCACCGCGCCATCGGCGAGCGACTGCACTGCATCTTCGTGGACAACGGGCTGCTGCGGAAGGGCGAGCGCGAGGTGGTCGAGACCACCTTCCGCGACCAGTGGGGGGTCGACCTGACCGTCGTGGACGCGGCCGAGCGCTTCGTAGATCACCTCAAGGGCGTCACGGACCCGGAGGCCAAGCGGCGCTCCATCGGTGGCGACTTCGTCGAGGTCTTCCGCGGTGAGGCGACGCGCTTTCGCGCGGCCCACTTCCTGGGCCAGGGCACCCTCTACCCCGACGTGATCGAGTCCGTCCCGGTGCACGGGGGCAACACGGCGATGATCAAGAGCCACCACAATGTCGGTGGTCTGCCGGACGACATGGACATGCAGCTGGTCGAGCCCCTGCGTGAGCTCTTCAAGGACGAGGTGCGCGCCATCGGGCGCTTCCTGGGCCTCGACGAGCGCATCATCGCACGCCAGCCCTTCCCCGGCCCCGGCCTGGCCGTGCGCGTCGTGGGGGAGGTCACGCCCGAGCGCCTGGCGGTGCTGCGCGAGGCCGACCACATCGTGACGACCGAGGTCGAAGCGGCCGGGGCGCACGCCTCGCTGTGGCAGTACTTCGCCGTGCTGCTGCCGGTGCAGTCGGTCGGGGTGATGGGCGACCAGCGCACCTACGAGTCGACCTGCGCGCTGCGAATCGTCAGCTCGTCGGATGGCATGACCGCGGACTGGGTCTACCTCGAGCACGAGCTCCTGCGCCGCATCTCGAGCCGCATCACCGCGGAGGTGCGCGGGATCAACCGCGTCGTGCTCGACATCTCGAGCAAGCCGCCCTCGACCATCGAGTGGGAGTGAGCCCCGCGGGGCTCACGGACAGAACGTCACGCGCAGCCCCGAGGAGGTGTTCGCCCGCGCGCCCCCGGCGGCGGGGTCACGGAACCAGGCCTGGAAGTAGCGCGTCTCGCCCGCCGAGTAGGCGCCGGGTGCCAGCTCGAGTTCCAGCAGCTCGCCCTGGGCGCGGGTCGCGCTGAGCCGGCGCAGGGTCGGGCCGGCGACGCAGCGCACGCCGTTGGCGAAGGGGAACGAGGCCGCCTCGCCCGCGTCGACCAGCAGGCCGAAGCCGTCCGCCGGCACGGGCGCAACCTGCAGGGCCAGGGGCATGGCGCCCAGGCTGGGGGGGCCGCTCAAGGCCATGGCGGCCACGTTGCCCGTCGAGTTGGCCGTCGAGACGCAGTGCACCAGGGGACCGCCCGCGCCCATGAAGGCGAAGCCCAGCCCGCTCTGCTCAGCCAGCTGGCGGTAGAGCGGCGCGCCGACCAGGACGCTGCCGCGCTCGACGCTCAGGGCCGAAGCGAAGCCGGTCCCGACGCCGCTGGGCAAGAGCCGCCCGACCTCCTGCCAGCCCGAGGTCTCCTCACGGAACAGGTGCACGACACCCTTGTTGCCGTTGCCCCCGGGGGCTCCCACGAAGAGCTCGCCCGCATCGAGGGCCAGGGACTCGCCGAAGCGCGCTCCGTGGGGCATGCCGGGCGGGCGCAGGTACGCGGCCTCGCTCCAGCCGGCCGCGCCGTCGCGCTCGTAGATCGAGACGGAGCCGACACGCCGCGTGCCCTCGACGTCGCCGTTCGAGCCGGCGGCGACGCGTACGCCGTCGGTGTGCACGAAGATCCCGAAGTGATCGAGGGGGTCGAAGGAGCTCGAGAGGACCTGGGCCACCTCGATCCAGGGGCCGCCGCTCGGTCCGCCCTGCTGCTCGAAGATCCAGGCCGAGCCATCGTCTTCGCCGGTCACGTCGTCGAGGGGCGCGCCCAGGACGATCAGGCTGCCGCACAAAGCCAGGCTGCGCGCCACGCCGTCCTCGACCCCCGTGCCGCTGGGGCTGAGGGTCGCGCTCCAGGTGAACTGGCCCGCAAACTCCTCGAAGACAAAGGCCGCGCCGCCGTCGACGGCGCCGACGTCGGAGAAGGCCGACCCGATCAGGGCGTGGCCGGCGTCCAGATCCACGGCGTGACCGAAGCGTGCACCGGCTTCGCCATCCGGCGAGACCAGCTTCTGCACGAACTCCCAGCCGCTCGGGGTGCGCTCCAGCACGTACACCGCCCCGGCATCCGCTCCCGCTGCGTCGTCGCTCGGGGCTCCGACCAGGGCCCGCGCGCCGTCCACGGCAAGGGACGCGCCGAAGCTCGCCTGGTCCTGGAGCGCGGCGTCCGGCGCGACCAGGCGCGCTGTCTGCACGAACTGGGTGCCGACCCGGGTGTAGCTCCAGACCGCGCCCGCGCTGGAGCCGGCGAGGTTGTCGCGCGGGGCGCCCAGGAGGGCGAAGTCGGCGCCCATTCCGACGGCCTTGCCGAACTCGATGCCGCCCAGAACGCCGGGTGCATCGGGGTTGAACTGGAAGGCGCAATCCTGCGCCTGAGCGGGAAATGCGATCAGCCCGCTGGCCGCGAGGGCCAGGGTGGCCGGGACAGAGGAGCGCTGGAACCTCGATCTCACGGTGACCTCCTTCTTCTCTTCTCTCCGCCGAGCCTAGGTCCAGGCGCGGGGGCGGCTAGTGGGAAAACGCAATTGTGGCGATGAATCGGCCCTGGACGGTCGCGTATCGGGCTGCTCGTGCGATG
>JAJFFA010000928.1 GCA_021776885.1 Planctomycetota bacterium | reverse complement strand
TGGTCGGACGAGCCGTGCGCGACCGGCGCCACAGCCTGGCGCAGCTGACCGCGTTCTACCGGCCGCCCGACGGGGATCGGGTCGTTCAGGCCCAGTACTACTCGTACCGCTCACTGCTCCTGTTCAAGCTGATCAAGGAGTCTCCCCTGGCGCACCGCGACTCCCTGCGTGTGCTGCGCATGTTGCAGCCGCTCCTGGGCATCATCGGGATCCACCACGCGGATCGCCCGCGGCCGGGCAAGACCCTGGCGCTGCGCGCGGGGTCGAGCGTGGAGCGGGACCGACTCGAGGTCGAGTACAGCCCCGACGCAGAGGACGAGCGCCGCCAGCGGGCGGACGAGCGGCGCGTCACGGGCTTCTTCCGACGCCTGGGCTGCTGGCCGATCAAGCGCGTGCGGCCTGGGCACGGAGCGGCGATCCACTACGCCGGCACCCTGCCCATGCGCGCCTCCGGCTCGGACCTGACCTGCGACGCGGAGGGCCAGCTGCGCGCTGCGAGCGGCGTCTACCTCGCGGACGGCTCCGTCTTCCCCTGCCTGCCCGCCAAGGGCTTGACCTTCACGATCATGGCCCACGCGGACCGTGTCGGAACGCGCCTGGCGCAGAGGCTCGCATGACCCCCCGGGACCTGGTCGCGGTGACCGGAGCGAACGGCTTCCTGGGCGCGCGTCTCACGCGCCATCTGCTCGAGCGGGGTCACGGCGTGCGGGCGCTGGTCCGGGCCCCCGAGAGCTGCGCCCTCGAAGGCGTCGAGCTGCGGCGCTTCCACATGCCCGCTGGCATCGACGCGGGGTCGCTTGAGGGTGCCAAGCTGCTCATCCACTGCGCGGCGACGACCCGCGCGAAGGACCGCATCGGGGCGGAGGACGTGGACGAGCTCGGCTCGACCCGGCTCTTCGACGCGGCACGCGCCGCGGGCGTCGAGCGCATCGTCTTCCTGTCGAGCCTCTCGGCCCACGCGGACGCGTTGTCGCACTACGGGCGCAGCAAGTGCGCGATCGAGGCCGCCCTCGACCCGCAGCGCGACGTCGCCTTGCGGCTGGGGCTGGTCCTGTCGCGCGGCGGCGGCGGCCTCTTCGGGCGCATGGTCCAGTGGGTGGGCGGCATGCGCGTGATCCCGGTCTTCGGCGGCGGCACCCAGCCCGTCCAGCCGATCCACGAGGCGGACGTGCGCCGCGCCCTCGACGCCGTGATCGAGCGCGGCGTGACGGGCGTCCTGGCCCTCGCCGACCCTGCGCCGATCCCCTTCCGGGACCTGCTGCAGGAGATCGCGCGCCGCCTCGGACGCACCTGCCGGCTGGTCTCCGTGCCCTTCGCACCGGCCCTGGCCGCGGCGCGCGTGGCGGAGCGCCTGCGCGTCCCGCTGCCCATCGGCTCGGAGAACCTCCTGGGCCTGAAGGCCCAGAAGTTCGTGCCCTGCGCCGACGACCTGACGCAGCTCGACCTCTGCCTGCGCCCGCTGGCAGAGAGCCTCGACGACGTCCTGGGCGCGTTGCCCGAGCGCGCCTAGGCCTGGAACAAGTTCGGGTGCCCGGCCGGGGTAATCCCGCCCGCCCCTGGACGAGGGAAAACCATGGGCCCGCGTGACGCGCCGCCGGGAGTCCGGATGGAGAGGGAGTCTCCCCGTTTCAGAGAGCCCTTCCACGATGAACATCCCCCAGCTCCAAGCCTCCCTGCGCATCCTGGCCCTTCCGCTCCTCGCCGCCGTCGGCTGGCCCAGCCAGGGCCGCCCCGAGCTCCCTCCCCGGCCTGCACAGCACCCGTCTTCGGACGAAGTCTCGCGGGCGCTGGTTCGCACGACTCCTCTGCTGGGGGAACGCCCCGCACTGTTCTTCGATGAAGCGGGTGATGGCAGCCTCTGGGTCCGTGGAGAAGGCTACAAGGCGCGCTTTGGCACCGATGCCGTCGAGTTCGTCCCCTTCCTGGGCTCACGCGCTCCGCGCAACTTTCCGCTGCGCTTGAGCCTCGAGTCGGCTCGCCTGGACGGCGTCGAACTGCCCCTCCTGCGGGACGTCCGCCCCGTCCGCATGGGCGAGGAGCAGCGCGTCGTCTCCTACGACCGCGGCTCCGTCATCGAGCACTACGTCGTCGGGCTCGACGCGATCGAACAGCGCTTCCAGGTCGACCGCGCACTCGCCGACGCGGCAGGCGACCTCGTTGTGCGCGTGGCCGTCGAGAGCGAGCTCGAGCTCTCGGAACGCCCGGACGGATTCCGATTCGAGGGCCCACTCGGCGGTGTGCACTACGGGCGCGCCTTGGTCCTCGATGGCACAGGGCGTGTCTACGACAGCCCCACGGCCCTCGTCGATGGTGCCATCGAGATCCGGGTCCCGCGCAGTGTGCTCGCCAGCACAGACGGGCCCCTGACCATCGATCCGATGATCACCCCCTTCTCGATCGAAGACTCTACAGCGAGGACGGACGATCCTGACGTGGCCTTCGATGAGACCCATCAGAGGTATGCCGTGGTCTGGGAACACGAGTTCAGTCAGATGGACCGCGACGTGTGGCTCCAGATGCACAACGTGGTCGGAAGCGTATTGCCAGGCACGGGTGCGTGGATCGACTTCACCGCGGCCGACGTCTTCGCACCCAACGTTGCGAACAACGGCAACTCGGACCAGTTCCTGGTCGTGGCGATGGAGCAAGTCGGGAGCGAGGTGCAGGTCAGCGGACGCACTCGACAGGCAGCGAGCACGAGCATGGGCTCACTGTTTCGGATCAGCGGGAGCGAGCCGGGACTGAAGGTGTTTCCGGACGTGGGCGGAGATCCTGTGCCGGTCGGCCCGAGCTACTACTGCGTGACGTGGCTGCGCCTCTTCAACGGATCAGAGACGGACGTCGAGGCACGACTCGTCTCGCCCGCGGGCCAACTGTTCGGCCCGGGGACCCTGCTTGTCGACAGCGCTCCGGGGACCCTGGATCAGGACCTCGCGATCTCGAAGCAGAACGGCCGTGCTCCCTTCGACACCCAGCGCTGGACGATCGCCTGGAGCCGAGACGCCGGAGGCCAGGGCGACTTGTATGCAGCGCAGCTCACCTGGGACGGCCTCATCGCGCAGCCGACCTTCCCGATCGACACTTCCCCTCGAGACGATCGGCAGGCGAGCGTCAGCTCCGTGATGGACGCGGCGAGCGGAGATCGACGCTACCTCGTGACCTGGAAAGGGGCGGAGAGTGGCTTCGAAAGCTCGGACATTTACGTCCGCCTGTTCGCCGGAAGCGCGGCGCTCACCCCGGTGACGAATCTGCACTCGATCGAAGGCGTCGGGAACCTCGGACCGGGGTTCGTCCAGCGCCAGCCCTACGCGAGCTGCGATGGATCGACCCTGATGGTCGCCTACTCGGAGATCGACACCAGCGGGTCGAACAGCTACGACGTCTTCGTCTCCGAGCTCGACTTCGACGGTGGACAGCTCATCTGCTCCGACCCGCACGCCAGCGCTGGAGGGACAACTGGCAGCGAGGGCTTCCCGCGTCTGGCCTCGCGCACGGCGGGAGAGGCGACGGCGAACGGCTACCTCAGTGTCTGGCGCCTGATCGAGAGCGGCGACTACGACGTCGCCGGCGCCACGGTGGCTCCCCTGACGGTCGGGCACGTCTTCTGCGAGACGCTGCCCAACTCGACAGGGTTCCGCGGGCACCTGACGATCGCAGGAAGCAGGAGCGTTGCTCGGGACGACCTCATCCTCTACGCAACCCGCTGTCCGGCCAACGCACCGGGGCTCTTCTTCTACGGCTCCAGCCAGGTCGATCTGCCCTTCGGCTCAGGCCGCCGCTGCGTCGGCGGGACTCTCAAGCGCATGCCAATCACTTCGACCAACTCGAGTGGGATCGCCTTCCGTAGCATCGACTTCAGTGCACCCTACGCAACGGGGATCGTGGCCGGTGCGCCGGGCGTGAACTACCAGTTCTGGTACCGCGACAACACGCACACCGGCAACTCCAACACGACAGACGCCGTCCACATCGAGCACCTGCCCTGAGGGGCAGCCGTCGCACCCGACCAGGTCGGGCGCGCTTCTCACGGCCGGCTGTCAGCGCCGGGCGCCGGGCGCGTCCTCGCGCTCCTCGATCGCCCGCAACAACTCGAGCTTGCGCCGGTGCAAGGTGTAGGCATCGGGGAACTCGTCCTCGGGCAGGACGATCTTGCGCCACGGCGTTCCGGCGCCTCCACGTAGCGCCCAGACGAGCTCGTTCATCTCGGATCCATGGGTGAACGTATCGCCGCTGAGCACTTCGTAGCGGCCCACGTCATCCATGGCTTGGAAGGCGGCCGCGCTGAGCTCGGCGAGCGCGCTCTCCACTTCGCGCAACAGGTCCTCCAGCTCACCCTGGGTCATGCTCTCGAGCGCCGGCGTGAGACTCTCTTCCACTGTCACCGCGGGCACGGCCGGCTCGACCTTGCGCTCGATCGAAGGACGCGTAACGCGCGGCAGCTGGTCTCCTGTGAGGGGTGTTGGGCCATGGGCAGGCTCCGCTGTCGTGACCGCCGGCTTCGCCTCCGTCGTCACGACCGGCGAGCCCCTTGCCGCCTTCACATCGGAGTGACCGCGGCGCGTCGCCAGGAGGCCCATGGCGAGCCCACCCAGGAGCGCGAGCAAGACCAGCGCCGCACGCCCGCGCGTCGGACCGGCAGCTTGCGACGCGCCCAGCGGCTGTCGCCCGCGCCGGATCTTCGCGGCGTCCATACGAGTGGAATCGGTGATAGGGAAAATCATGGTGAGACCCAGAGGGAAGCGACCTCTTCAGTGTAGCCGTCGAAGGATGCAACCGTCGTCTGGGTGGGCTCAGCGCAGCATGAGCCCCGAACTCTCCCCGAGCGCCCTGCGCGCCAGTGTCGAAGCCCTGGCCCGGCCTGACCGACTCCATGGGCTCGACGTGGTGGTACAAGCATCAGCGCGCAAGACGCGCCAGGCTCGACGGCCCTTCTGCGCGCCAAGAATCGGCAGGAATGCGCCCCAAGGGAGCTGCCCCGTGCGGAGAACGGGCCTCCGTTCTACCCATTGCAAGGGGTCTCCATGCTGCGCCTCCTCCTCCCCGTCGCGTCCCTGTCTTTGCTCGCTCCGCACGCTCCTGCGTGGCAGTGCTCGCAGATCCATCCCGAACCCGCCGATAGCGTGGGGTACTGGATCGGGATCGCCCTCGATGAGCGCCGGATGCTCTTCGGGAGCTTCGATGATGGCAGCCTGGAAGGCGAGGTCACGCAGTGGGCCCTCAAGGACGCCGGTTGGGTGCGCGAGGCCCTGCTGCCGCGCCCGTCCCTGCGCTCCGAGTACTTCGGCCTGAGCCTCGCCCTCGCTGGCGACCTGGCTCTGGCGACGGCCCGCCTGGACGACCAGCCGCGGGTGCATGCCATGCGCCGTACGGCAGCAGGCTGGATCCACGAGGGCGAGCTCTTCCTGCCCGTCGGCGCGAGCCTCGAGGGCTACGGGTTCGAGGCGCTGCAGCTCGGGGACGGGATCGCTGTCGTGGGGTCGAGCCCGGTGCTCGTGTACGAGCGCACGCCGTCGGGCTGGAGCCTGACCCAGGAGCTGCGCGATCCGCAGACCTCGGGGAACGACCGCTTCGGGGA
>JAJFFA010000927.1 GCA_021776885.1 Planctomycetota bacterium | reverse complement strand
AGGTAGCCCTCGTTGACGACGACGGCCTTGATCTCGTGCAGCCCACCGCCGAGCGAGGTGGCCTCGACGTCGACCAGGTCGATGCGTGCGAGGGACTCGGCGCACTCGAGCAGGAAGTCGAGCAGGCCGTCGGCCAGCTCGACCCTGCGCTCGCCCTGCGGCTCGATCAGGGCGTAGGGCGCGAAGCCGCCGATCTCCACCGCTCCCAGCTCGGGGTGCTCGAAGGGCGTCCAGCCCAGGTGGCGCTCGGGCAGGTCCTGGGCATCGACCCAGAGCAGGCGCTTGGCGTCGTCGGAGGGCTTGGGCTCGTCCTTCTTCTTCGCCTTCGAGGCGTCGTCGGCCGCTTCGTCTTCGTCCCCGTCGCTGGCCTCGTCGTTGCCCTCGTCACTGCCCTCGTCACTGCCCTGGGCCTCATCCTCACCCTGCGCGTCATCCGCGGACTTGGTGTCGAGGGGGATCGACCAGGGCGCGACGGCCAGGCTGGTCAGCCCACGGTGGTCGTAGCACCAGCGCTGGAAGGAGCCCTCCCAGGGGGTCGGCGCGAGGTCGAGCTCCTCGATGCCGGTCAGTTCCTTGAAGCGCCGGCCGAACTCGGCCAGCCGCTCCGCGTCCGACTTGCGTACGCCGGAGGCCGGGATGCGCTTCGAGTCGGGCGCGTCGTCGTCGACCGACTTGGGCTCGTCGATCAGGTTGTCGAGCTGACCGTAGGTCAGGACGAGCTGCAGGTCCTCGCGCGCCAGGACGAACTCGCACAGGGTGCGCGTTTCGGGCTCGTCGGTGGGGAACAGGCCGGAGCCCGCCGCGTGCTCCTCCCAGCCGGAGGCGAAGTTCTGGTTAACGATGGCGTCGAGCACGGGATCCTCGGCGCTCTCGTCGTCCGCGTCCAGGTCGCGCCCCTCGCGCACCAGCTTGAAGGCTCCACGCTCGCCCTTGGCGCGCTGCGCCTCGACCTGGGCACGGGCATCGGTGGGGTCGGGCATCCAGCTGCCCTCGGGATCGGGCACACGCATCCAGGTCACGTTACCGTCGCCATCCACGTCACCGGGCGGGTCCTCACCGCGCGCGCCGTCGCGGTCGTTGTCGACGCCCGAGCCCGTGGCCCAGCGCTCGATCAGGGGGCTCTCGAAGCGAGCCTCGGCACCGTCCGGGTTGGCGCGCGGGATGATGTAAATCGTCGTCGTGTCGAGCAGCCGCGTGATGCGCGGGTCGCGGCCGTAGCCCTCGGCCAACCTGCGTGCGTGGTCGAGGGCCAGACCGCTGGTGTAGACCAGCGGGCCGTCGACGTTCGCCACCAGCAGCATGCCGGGACGACCGCGGGTGGCTTCGCTCGAGGCCAGACGCACGGCTTCGATCACCAGGCCGGAACGCGAGGTGCCCACCTTGAGCAGGCTGACGATCCCCGCGTGCTCGCTCTGCAGTCGGGCCAGGGCGAGTCGCAGTCGCTGGTGGTCGAGGAGCGGCGCGCGGCTCGTGTCCAGCGCAGCGCGCTCGACGGCGGGTTCGTCCTGGGCCGGGAGCGGGGCGCCGAGCCAGGGCAAGAGCATGAGGGGCAGGATGCGCATGCGGGCAATCTAACCGTTCCGGGCGCTGGCCCCAAGCTGCGGCCGCCGACCTGGCCCGGGCCAGGCAGGGCTAGGCTTCTAGCAGGGCCGCGACCCGCTCGACGTTCGCCTCACCGTCGGCTTCACCGATCTCGATCAGTCGGCTCACGTAGTCGCTCTGGAAGAGGACCGTGCTCAAGAGGTCCTGGGTGCGCGATTTCCTGGTTCCGAGGCGTCGCATCAGGAAGCGGAACGTGGGGGGCAGGCGCGGCTCGAAGTCGTTGGCCACGGCCCCCAGGTCGATGGAGGGGCGGATCACGAGCAGGTCCACCGGGCGCAGTCCCAGGCGGTCTTCGGGAGCGAGCTTCTCGAGCAACGCGTTCGTGCGCCAGAGCTGCGCGGCGTCCTGCTCGAGCTGGTCGAGGAAGATCGCGTTGAACAGGACGCCCACGACCTGGGCCGGCGAGGGGGCGCCGCTGAACTGCACCACGTCGGCCTCCTCGCGCGGACGCTGGTAGCGGGTCGAGATGCTCAGCATCTTGCCGGCTCCGAGGTGCAGCGCGGGGGCCAGGGGGGCCACCAGGCGGATGCCGCCATCCCCGTGCCAGATGCCGTCGAGCGGGACGGCCGGGAACAGGAGCGGCAGGGCCGCGGAGGCCATGACGTGCTCGACCGTCAGGGGCGTGCGCACGGCGCGGCGTTGCGGGCGCTCCCAGCCCTCGATCTCGCCACCCTCGAAGAAGGTGACGGTCTGGCCGGTGGCGTAGCGCGTGGCGGTCAGGGCGACGGCCCGCTGGCGACCCGACTCGATATGGCGGGTCACTCCACGCAGCACGCCGTCCGGGCTGCCCAGGGCGCTGCACAGGGTCTGGCGCAGGGGCTCGGTGTCGACCATGCCGGGGCGCGGCGGGAGCGAGCGCGGCAGCCCGATGGTCAGCCGCGTGCCGACGCGGAACATGCGCCAGAGCAGGGAGACGGCGCGGGTCTCGAAGACCTGGTTCACCTCGAGGGAGGTCCACAGGCGCACCAGCTCCTCGGTGCGCTCGGCGAAGGGTGCGGGGGAGTGGGCCAGGTGCGCGATGTTGATCGCGCCGGCGGAGACCCCGTTCAGGATCGGGGGCTCGAAGTCGGGGAAGTGGCGCGCCAGGGCGCGCAGCACCCCGACCTGGTAGGCCGAGCGTGCGCCGCCGCCGCCCAGGCTCAGGGCCAGGTCGCGCTGATCCGCCGTCATTGGCCGCGCAGCTGCAGGGACATGTGCCGGTCGCTGTCGATCACGACCTCGGCCCGCTCCAGTCCACACTCGCGCGCGAGCTCGCGCAGCTCGTCCGGTGTGAAGGCGGCGTGCAGGCTGGCGCGGAAGAGCTCCTGCTGATACGGGTCGGCCTCGGCGGCGTGCAGCCCCACCAGTTCGAGGGCGGCCGCGGGGGTGGCTGGCCGGTACAGGTCGCGGATCAGGAGTACGCCGCCGGGGCGCAGGACGCGCTTGCACTCACGCAGGAAGGGGCGCGGGTCGGGGATGTGGTGCAGGATCGTGTTGCTGTAGACGACGTCGAACGCGGCGTCCTCGAAGTCGATGGCCTTGGCGTCCGCCAGGCGGTACTCCATGCGCTCGGCGTGGGGCGAGGCGGCGCGGTGGCGCTCGGCGTGGCGCAGCATGTTCGTCGACAGGTCGATGCCCACGACCCGGGCCTCTGGCACGAGGGCGCAGACCATGGGGGGCATGTGGCCGGGCCCGGTGCCCACGTCCAGCATGCGCCCCGTGGCGCCGAGCTCGAGCAGGCGCTCCACGAAGGACCGGTTCGGCCCCGCGTGGTCCATGGAGTCGTAACCGTCCGCCTCTTCGGGCGTGTCCATCACCTCGGGCTCGAGGATCCGATCCATGTCTTCCGCCTGTTGCCCCATCGGGCGCGCAGGATAGCGTCTCGCGCCCGCTCAGATCGTGAAGTATTTCGCGTCCGGGTGGTGGCAGACGATGGCGGAGGTGGACTGCTCGGGCCAGAGCTGATCCTCGTCCGACATCTTGACGCCGATCTTCTCGGCCCCCAGGAGGTCGAGCAGGATCTCCTGGTCGGCCATGTTCGGGCAGGCCGGGTAGCCGAAGGAGAAGCGGCTGCCGCGGTAGCCCTGCT
>JAJFFA010000926.1 GCA_021776885.1 Planctomycetota bacterium | reverse complement strand
CCAGCGCTCGCGCAGCTGGACGAGCTGGCGCAAGGAGCTCGTCTCGTGGCTCTACCAGGAGCGCAGCTTGACCCTCTGGAAGAGCCCCGAGCTCAAGCTGGTCTCCACTCCGGACGAGACCCAGAAGGGCTTCCGACTGCGGGTTGCCCAGGCCGAGAAAGAAGAGCGCGACCGGGCCATCGAGGCCCTGCGCAAGCGCTACACGCCCAAGCTGGCCAAGCTCAAGCAGCGCATCGACAAGCTCGAGGAGGACCGCGACGAGCAGTCCGAGCAGGTCGGGCGCGCGCGGCGCGACAGCTGGATCTCGATCGGGACCTCCATTCTGGGCGCCCTCGTCGGCCGCCGCGGGATCAGCGCCAGCGACGCGCGCAGCGCCGGCAGCGCGGCCAAGAAGGTCGGGCGCACGTCCAAGGAGAAGAAGGACGTCGAGCGCGTCGAGGAGCGCATCGATGCCGAAGAAGCGAAGCTGCGCGCGCTGGAGGCCGAGTTCGAGGGCGAGCTCGACGAGCTGCGCGAACCGATCCACGCGGATGCCCTGGAGCTCGAAGAGCTCATCGTGCGCCCGCGCAAGTCCGACATCGATGTCGAGGACTTGACCCTGGTCTGGACCCCGACCCCGATGCGCGAGGAGACAACTGATGAGTGAGACGAAGTCCGGGCCCGGCAAGGCCAAACTGTCCCTGGGGGCCCTGCTCCTTGCGCTCCTGGTCTGGGGCGCGCAGCGCATGGGCCTGATCGAGCTGCCGAGCTCCGCCAGCGCGGGTGGGGGGGCGACCGCCGAGGCCCCCGCGCAGCCGCGGGAGACGCCGAGCGAGGGGAGCGCTGCCCCGACCCAGGACTATCCGACGCCGCCGACAGCGGGCAAGGCGAAGGAGTCGGTGCAGGAGGCGCCGTCGAAGGAGAACGACGGCGCTCAGGAGATCGCGGCCGCGTTCAAGGCCGAGCGCTCCGGCTTCATGGTCGAGGTCAGCGCGCCGGTGGAGCGCATGCTCCCGGACGACAACGACGGCAGCCGCCACCAGCGCTTCATCCTGCGCCTCTCCAACGACATGACGCTGCTCGTGGCCCACAACATCGACCTGGCCCCGCGCGTGCCCCTGGACGAGGGCGACCCGGTCACGGTCTACGGCCAGTACGAGTGGAGCGACCGGGGTGGCGTCCTGCACTGGACGCACCACGACCCCGGTGGGCACCACGACGAGGGCTGGATCCGACACGCGGGCAAGGTGTACGAGTGAGCGCGCCCGGCCCGGGCTACCAGGACATCCCCGCGGCGCCCCCGCGCGCGGACGGCGGGGGAGTCCTGGCGCGCCTGGTGGACGGCCTGGCTTTCCGCTACCGCTGGGCCACCGAGGGGCTGGGCGACGAGCACCTCGAGCTGCGGCCCTGCGACGAGGCGATGAGCCTGGGGGCGCTCCTGGAGCACGTGCGCCTGCTCTGCGACTGGGTGCTGCGCTCGATGACCGGGGAGCGCTCGGACGGCGAGCCCGCGGGGCTTGGAGACGAGCGCGCCCGCCCGGCGAGCGCCGTCGAGGGCGCCCGCGCCGCGACCCTGGCCAGCCTCGCCAGCCTGCGCGCGCGGGTGCTCGAGATGTCCGCAGCGGAGCTCCTGGCCGTGCGCATCACCGGCTCGCGTTCCAAGCAGCCCGAGTCCTTCTGGTGCATCGTCAACGGTCCCCTGGCGGACGCCCTGACCCACGTGGGCCAGATCAATGCCTGGAGGCGCGTGGCCGGGATCCCGGCCCCCGCCGCGGACGTCTTCCGCGGCAAGGGTCCCAGGCCAGGCTGAGGCGCGCCGGGTTACGAGGCCTTGGTCTCGTACAGGTGCACGTCGCGCTGGGGGAAGGGGAAGCTGAGGCCGGCTTCGTCGAAGGCGTACTTGACGCGCTCGTTCATGTCGAAGAAGACGCTCCAGTAGTCGCTGGTGGCACACCAGGGGCGGCAGGCGATGTTGACGCTGTTGTTGCCCAGCTCGAGCACGCCGATGGTCGGCGCCGGATCCGCGAGCACGCGCTCGTCGGCGTCGAGGCACTTCTGCAGCACCTCCTTGGCCTGCTTGATGTCGTCGCCGTAGTCGATGCCGAAGACCATGTCCACGCGCCGCGTCGGCTTGCCGGCGTAGTTGACGATGATGCCGTCGGTGATCAACGAGTTGGGCACGACGACCTTCTTGTTGTCCCCCGTGCGCAGGGTGGTGGCGAAGACGCCGACCTCCTCGACCACCCCGGACGTGCCGCCCGCCTCGATGAAGTTGCCGACGCCGAAGGGGCGGAAGAAGATCAGCATGATGCCCGCAGCGAAGTTGCTGAGGGAGCCCTGCAGGGCGAAGCCGATGGCCAGGGTGGCCGCGCCCAGGACGGCGACGAAGGAGGTCGTCTTGACTCCGAGCTGGCCCAGGGCGGAGATCAGGACCAGCGTCAAGCCGGCCATGTGCATCAGGTTCGTGATGAACGTGGTCAGGGTCTCGTCCAGGGCGCGGGAGCGCATGACCTTGCGCAGGAACGAGAGGATCAGGCCTAGCACGATGCGGCCAACGACGAAGACGGCGATCGCGGCCAGGAGCTTCGGCCCGTACTCGATGGCCAGCTCCTTGCCCTTCTCGAGCAGGGCCTGGCTGTTGGTGAGGGTGTTCCCGAGCTGATCGGAGATGCTGGCCACGACATCGCCCTCTTCGCTGGTCGAGGGGTCCTGGAGGCGCGCGAGGAGAGTGAAAGGGAAGAGCATGCGGGGGGCTCCTGGATGGAGTTCGTGGTGGGTTCCAGAGCCGCCGGAACTTGCGGTGTCGGCGACCGTCGATGAGCCCAACATGGTGCACAAATGGGCCGTGCCGCCGCGACCCTGTGTCGCGCCCTGTCCCCCCGTTAATTAGGTCGAGCCCCCGCGACCCTGTGTCGCGCCCTGTCTCCCGTTAATT
>JAJFFA010000925.1 GCA_021776885.1 Planctomycetota bacterium | reverse complement strand
GGTGTCCGAACTCGAGGGCGGTGTGCCCGCCGAGCTCTCCGACGGCGACGCATGAGCCCTCTCCTGCGTGGCGCCCGCAGGCTGGTTCTGGTGCCGGCCCTGAGGCTGGCCCTGATGTTGGCCCTGATGTCGATCGGGGCGCGCCCGGCGTCCGCCCAGTGGCAGGACCTGGACGGATTGCGGGTCAGTGTCGAGAGCCCCTGGCCGGAAACCCTCGGCCGCGGCTACGTGCCGCTCTTCGTCAGCTTCGAGAACGACAGCGGCGACGACGCCGTGGTCGAGCTCGAGGCGCGCCTCGAGGGCTGGGCCAACCCGCAGCAGGTCACGGCTCGCAGGGTGGCCCTGAAGCAGGGCGAGCGGCGCGAGGTCGAGCTGATCGTGCCGCTCTTCGTAACGCACTCGGGCTCCTGGGGCTCGAACTACTCGGTCGAGGTGCGCCTCGGGCGCCGCACCGAGCGCCTCGGCGTGGGCATCGGCTCCGCCGGCTGGGAGCCGCAGCTCGCGTCCTTCGTCCTGTTCACGGCCAGCCCCTGGGAGTCGAGCCTGCCGGGGGAGCTCGAGCAGGCGCTCAAGGTCGGCGACCTGAGCTCGCGCGGCGGGTCCACCCCGGTCCCCGACGTGGGCGCGGGCCTGGCCCGCTTCGATCGCATGCCGAGCGACCCGGCGGGCTACACGAGCCTCGACGCGGTGCTGGTCGACACGCGCGCCGGCTTCCCGGACCCGGGGCGCCTGGGCCCGCTGCTCGCCTGGGCGCGGCTCGGCGGTCGCGTCGTGTTCGTCGGCGAGCTGGACCAGCTGGAGCAGCGGCTGCAGGGACTGCCGGCGATGGAAGGCGCCTTCGACGAGCGCTTCCGCCTGCGCACGCAGGAGACAATGCGCGACCTCGCGCGCTGGAGCGAGACGTCGGACGACGAGCTGCAGATCGTCGACACGCCGCGCCTCACCCGCGCGGGCGCCGCGGCCTATCGCCATGGCTTCGGGACCCTCTACCTGGCCCCCGGCTTCGAGAGCGATGCCGAGCGCGACGTGCTGCGCGCGGCCCTGCGCCCCGCTTCGCGGCACGCCGTGCTCGGTGAGCTCGTGCCGCTGCCCGGTCTGCGGGGCCCCGGATTCCTGCGTCCGGGGATCGCGATCCCGGGCGTCGATCGCCTGCCCCTGCGCAGCTTCATGGCGATGCTGCTCCTGTTCGCCCTCGTGATCGGGCCGGCGAACCTGATCCTGCTCAGGCGCTTCAAGCGCCCGGCCCTGCTGCTCCTGACCGTGCCGAGCCTGTCCCTGATCGCCTCCCTGGGCATCGTGGCCTACGGCATTCTCGGGCAGGGCGTCGACGTCAAGACCGCCGCCTACAGCCTGACGCACCTCGACCAGGCGAACCATCGCGCTGCGACCTACGAGCTGCGCCAGATGTTCGCCGGGCTCTCCCCCGGCCGTGGCCTCGTGCCCCGCGCCGGCACGAGCGTGTACCCCACCGAGCCGGGCGAGCGCCACAAGCTGTACGAGATCGAGAGCGGGGGCGAGCGCGTGCTGAGTGGCGCTTTCCTCCCGGTGCGCACCCCCGTCGACCAGGTCTACCTGACCGAGGAGGCCTCGCGCCTGCGCCTCGACTTCGACCTCGCAGGCGAGGTGGTGTCGGTGACCAACACCCTGCCGGTACGCGTCGATGGCGTGCTCCTGCACGCGGGCGAGGGGGACTGGTTCGCGCGCTTCGCCTGGATCGAGCCCGGCGAGAAGGTGCCCCTGGAGCGCGTGGACGCGCAGCGCATCGAGGCCTTCGCCGTGGCCGAGTCGAACCCCCTGCTGGAGGGGCGCACGGTCCCCGCCGGCGGCTACCTGGCGCTGCTCGCCGCGAATCCCTTCCGCGATGACTGCGGCGTCGAGCACAACGAGGTCGATGGGCGCCACGCCGTGCTCGGGACCCTGGCGGCGGAGGAGCTGCGATGACGGCGGCCCTCGAGGTGCGCGGGCTGACCAAGCGTTTCGGCGAGCTCGAGGCGGTGTCGGACGTGTCGTTCTCCATCGAGCCGGGGCAGATCTACGGCTTCATCGGACCGAACGGGGCGGGCAAGACCACGACCATGCGCATCTGCGCCACCCTCGACCTGCCGGACGAGGGCGACGTCAGGATCGAGGGGCACTCGGTGATCGAGAACCCGCGCATGGCTCGCCGGCGCATGGGCTTCATGCCCGACAGCTATGGCGCCTACGACAACACGACGGTGCTCGACTACCTGGACTTCTTCGCCCGCGCCTACGGGCTGAAGGGCGCCGAGCGGCGCGCGAACCTGCGCTCGGTCATGGAGTTCACGGCCCTGACGCCCCTGGCGGACAAGTGGACGAAGGCCCTGTCCAAGGGCATGAAGCAGCGCCTGTGTCTGGCCAAGACCATGCTGCACGATCCGCGCGTCCTGATCCTGGACGAGCCCGCCGCGGGGCTCGACCCGCGGGCTCGGGTCGAGCTGCGCGAGCTGGTGCGCGCCCTGGCCCAGGACGGCAAGGCGATCCTGATCTCCTCGCACATCCTGACCGAGCTCTCGGAGGTGTGCGATGGCGTGGCGGTGATCGAGGCCGGGCGCATCCGCGCCACCGGTTCGATCGAGGACATCGTGCGCGGCGTGCGGCCCCAGACCCAGGTCTACCTGCGCGCCCTGGCGGAAACGGCGCGGGTCGAGCGCTTTCTGGCGGAGCGACCCCGGGTGGGCGCCGCGCGGCCCCATGACGCGGGCTGGGTCTTCAACTTCGAGGGCACCGAGGAGGAGCTCTCGGGGTTGCTCGCGGCCCTCGTGCAGGCCGGGCTCGAGCCGATCGAGTTCGCCTCCCACGCGACCGACCTCGAGGA
>JAJFFA010000924.1 GCA_021776885.1 Planctomycetota bacterium | reverse complement strand
CACCCAGCTCGTGGCCGAGCTGAGCTCGGAGATCGAGTCGAGCGAGGTCCTGCTCGAGCGCCTGCAGGCGCAGCGCAGTGCCGTGCTCGACGGCGAGCCCGAGGACATCGCCGGCGCCAGCGCGGCGCTCCGCCTGGAGCTCGACTCTGCCCTGCAGCGGGCGCCGCGCCGTACGCGCATCCTGTCCGACCTGGCCGCCCACTTCGGTGTCCCGGCCAGCACCTTGACCCTCGGCGTCGTCGTCGAGCGCCTCGAGCTCGCGGGTGAGCCCATGGCGCGGCGCTTGTCCGAGAAGCGCGAGCGTCTGCTCGAGGTGCGCGCGGAGATCGACCGCCGCTCGCGCATCGTGGCTTCGCTGGTGCTGCGCCAGCGGCGCTTCGTCACCGACCTCCTGACCGCGGTTCTGGCTCCGGAAGAGGGCGAGTCCCTGGCCGACGCCGGCGCCTTGATCGACGCGAGCGCCTGACATGAGCGGACTCAGCCTGAACATCGGTCTCGACGCGCTGCTCAACGCGCAGCAGCACCTCGACACCATCGGCCACAACATCGCCAACGCGAACACGCCCGGCTACTCGCGGCAGAACGTCGACGTGCGCACGTCGACACCGCAGCAGCTGCGCGGTCTGACCGTGGGCACGGGGGTCGAGGCCGTCGAGGTGCGGCGCACCGTCGACGACCTGATCGGACGCAGGCTCCTGTCCCAGATCGGCTCGCTGGCGCGGGTGGATGGGCGCCTGAGCGGGCTGGACGACGTCGAGAGCCTGCTCTCGGAACCGGGCGGGCTGGGCCTCTCGGCCCTCTTCGACGATGTCTACGCCAGCCTCTCCGACCTCTCCGCGGCCCCCGAGGACGGCGTGCGTCGCACGGGCGTTGTCCAGGCCGTGGAGACCCTGGCGGAGCGCTTCCGCGACCTGGACTTCGAGCTGGAGCGTGCCCGCGGGGACGCCCTCTCGCGCGTCGAGGCGGACCTCGACTCGGTCAACAACCTGTCCCGCGAGATCCTGCAGCTCAACCGCGAGATCGCGCGCAGCGAGGCCGGCGGCGGCCCCGCCAACGACCTTCGCGACCGGCGCGACGTGGCCCTCGGACAGCTCGCCCAGCGCGTCGACGTGCGCGCGCTCGAGCAGCCCGACGGCAGCGTACAGGTGCTCTCGGGCGGCCAGCTCCTGGTCGGCAGAGCATCGTCCGCCGAGCTCTCCTACACCATCGAAGACGGCGAGGTCCGGCTCTGGACCATCGGTGGCGCGCGCCCGCTCGAGGCGACGGGCGGCTCGATCGCCGGCTCCATGAGCATCCTGAACGAGTTCACCCCGCGCCTCGCGGCCGATCTGGACATGCTGGCCCAGAACCTGGCCCTCGAGGCGAACCGTGCCCACTCCACGGGAATCCCCCTGGCCGGCGGCTTCCAGCAGCTGATCGGCCAGAACCTGCTGGCCGACCTCAACGGCAACGGCGATCCCCTCGACGAGAGCTTGAACCAGGCGGGGCTGCCCTTCGAAGTGCAGGACGGAGTGCTCTACGTCAACGTGCGCGACGTCTCCAGCGGAGCGATCATGACCACGCGCCTCGAGGTCGACCCCGACGGCACGGTCGGTGACTTCGTCGCGGACCTGGACGGCGTGTCGGGCATCAGCGCCGGGGTCGACGCCGCCGGGCGCCTGTCCGTCTTCGCCGCCAGCGGGCGCAGCTTCGACTTCGGCGCGCGCTTGCCCGAGGCTCCGGACGCCCAGGGCACCTTCGGCGGCGGTCGTGCCTCCCTGGGCGCCGGCAGCGCCGAGCCCTACGAGCTGCTGGCCGGCTCGACCCTCTCGCTCTCCGGTCCCGGCGGCGCCATCACGGTCACCTTCGATGCCGCCGAGTTCGACAACATCGCCGCCGCCACGGCAGACGAGGTGGCCGCTGCGATCAACACGGACGCGGGGGGCAGCGGGCTGCGCGCCGTCGCCTCTGGCGGCCGCCTGTTCCTGCAGAGTGTCGCCGAGGGCTCGGCCCAGAGCCTGGACGTCACCGGGGGCACGGCCCTGGCGGCCCTCTCGCTCAACGCGGGCACCAGCGTCAGCGGCCACGACGCGCCCCTCGAGGTGACCCTCGGCGGCAGCTACCGCGGTGATCAGAACGGACGCCTGTTCCTGCGGCCGACGGGCTCGGGCGAGGTCGGTGTCACCCCCGGCCTGGCCATCGACGTTACGGATGAGAGCGGAGCCGTCCTGGCCAGCCTCGACGTCGGCGCGGGCTACATCCCCGGGACCGAGCTGGCCCTGCCGGACGGCCTGACGCTGCGCTTCGGCCTGGGCGAGCTGTCGAGCGTCGACGGAGACGAGCTGGCCATCGACCTGGTCGCCGACTCGGACACCTCCGACGTGCTGGTGGCCTTCGGCTTGAACGCCCTGTTCGTGGGCGACGACGCCTCGAGCCTGGCGCTGCGCCAGGACCTCGCGCGGGATCCGTCGCTCTTCGCGGCCAGCGCCACGGGTGCTCCCAGCGACGGGGGCGCGGCGGCGCGCCTCCTGGCCCTGCGGGAAGCCAGCGCGGAGGGGCTCGGAACGACTCTCGGTGCCTTCTACGGCAACTTCGTCAGCGAGGTGGGCTTCGAGAAGAGCGCGGCCCAGGGAGCGCGCGAGGTGGAGGGCGCGCTGCTCGAGTCGATCCAGGCGCGGCGCGACCAGGTCTCCGGAGTCAACATCGACGAGGAACTGGTCAACCTCATCCAGTACGAACAGGCCTTCGGCGCGGCAGCGCAGTAT
>JAJFFA010000923.1 GCA_021776885.1 Planctomycetota bacterium | reverse complement strand
CGTCCGATCGGAGCCGCGCCGCGGCGGACCTCCAGGATCGGGGCCAGGGAGCGCGCCAGGCTGCCGACCTCGCGCGCCGCGCTGAGCTGCGTCGTGCGCCCGAAGGCATCCCGCGCCTGGACCACGAGCTCGACCTCGTCCCGTGCCCAATCGCTGGGCAGCTCGACCTGAACGCTCCACACGCTGCGCCCGGCGTCGCGCGGCTCGAGGCCCTCGAGCTCGAGGCGCCCGCGGGCATGGACGACCTGGGCCGAGACCTCGCTGACCCCGTTGGGGTCGCGGGCCAGGACCACGAGCTCGCAGCGACCGCTGGCGTCGGAGTCCCAGGTCAGCTTGGCGGCGGGGGAGTGCAGCTCGAGGCTCGGTCCTGCATGGGCCACGTCGAACGCGATGGCCAGGACCTCGCCCGTGTTGCCGGCAGCATCGACGGGCTCGACGTGGACGACGTAGTGCCCGTCGGTGGCCTCTCGGCTGCGTCCCTCGAGCCAGGGCAGGGGCAGCACATGGACGCTGCTGCGCCCGGGTTCGAGGTCCTCGGCCAGCCAGCCGGAGCGCAGCAGGGTGGAGCCGCCCGCGCCGCCGAAGAGCTCGTAGCGCAGGCTGACGGGAGCCTGGTCCTCGGTGCTGAGGGCGGTGCGCAGCACCCCGCTCTCCACGTCGCTCAGGACCAGGGCGTCGGAGGCCTCGTCCAGGACGACCCGTGGGGCCGTGCGGTCGACGACGATCAGACCGCTGCGCACGAGCGCGGGCTCACGCCCTGCCAGGGTCGCGCCTTCGACGTGCCGCCAGGCCTGCACTTCGAGGTTCCACTCGCCCTCGCTGGCCAGGTGCACGTCGAAGCTCTCGGTCGAGCGCTCCGCGTCCACGAGGGAGCGGGGGCCGAAGGAGAGCTCGCGTTCCGTGGCGCTGACCCCGGCGTCGTCCGATGTCGTCGGGCCGAGGCGCAGCCGGACGTCGATGGGGACGTCGTTCTGGCGCGCGATGTGGATCGCGAGCTCCCGCGCCGAGGTCCACAAGAGCCCGCCCTCCTCGAGCACTTGACCGAAGCCATCGCCCACCTGGGCCACGCGCAGGGTCAGCTCGGGTCGCTCGTCGCTGTACACGAAGGGCACCTGCGCCAGGGCGCGGCCGCGCCCCGAACCCCCGGCGTGCAGGACCTGGGCGCTGTCGTCGGCGCTGACCTCGATCACCCCACTGCTGGCGCCCCCTTCGAGCAGCGCCGCGGGCAACTCGAGCTCGACGCTTCCCGCCAGCCCGTCGGAGCCGGCATCGCCCTGGGCCAGCTCTCGGCCGCGGTCGTCGAGCAGGGCCCAGCCCACGCGGGCGCCGCGCGAGAGCTCGTAGGACAGCTGCAGCGCCGCTCCGGGGAAGAGCCAGTGCTTGCCCGAGAGCCGCGGCGCGTCGAGGCGCGCGCTGCGGAACTCGAGGCTGGAGCGCGCCAGCTCGAGCTGGGCGTGGTGGATGCGCTCACGTCCGGCGCGGTCGCGGGCGTGGATGGCGAGCTCGACGGGGCCGTCGGGCGCGCTGAGCAGGTTGAGGGGCAGCTGGAAGAAGGCGCGCTCGTCCGAGTTGCGCTCGAGGGCGGGGCGGGCGCTCAGCGCCTGGGCGCCGTTGTGGACCATGACCTGGGCCAGGTCGCCAGGCCTGCCGCGTACGGCGATCTCGAGGGAGGTGCCCTCCGGGTCGACGGCACGGCCCGCGCGTCCGGGAACCTCGGCGCCGGCGAAGTCCCAGGCCTCGTCACCGAGCCAGGCCAGATCGAAGGGCACCGAGTAGCGCAGGCTGCCCTGCAGCTCGAGCTCGACGAAGGCGGGCAGCTGCTCGCGCGCGCGGGTGTCGAGGGCGTCGCGCTGGACGACGACCCTGCCCGACTCGACCCGCGCGCTCCAGCCGCTCAGCTCGGGGGACTCGGCCTCGCGACGGGCGACCAGGCGCGCGCCGCGCACCGTCCCCGGATCCGCCTCGAGGCCCGAGATCGAGAGCTCGAGC
The DNA here is from genome assembly GCA_021776885.1 of Planctomycetota bacterium. Classification (GTDB taxonomy): domain Bacteria; phylum Planctomycetota; class UBA1135; order UBA1135; genus JAJFFA01. The sequence goes on along the minus strand of JAJFFA010000923.1, from coordinate 1,330 downwards.
TGTGTGCTCCTCGGGCCGAAGTACAGCACCTCGCCCTCGACGGTGCGCGCTTCAGCGGGTGCACCGGATGCGTCCGGCAGGCCAGCGGTCGAGAGGTCGAAGCCGCTCAGGGCCTGCGGCCACAGGAACCACAGGGCTGCGGCGATCAGGCCCAGGACCAGGCTCGTCAGGGCAACGCGGGTAGCGGTGATCAGGGGGAAGCGGATGCGCTGCAGGGCGCTCCAGGCTTCGTCGGCGTCCTTGAAGCGGCGCTCGCGGTCCGGCTCGAGCAGGCGCTCGACGAACGCAGCCAGCCGGCGCGGGACGGCGACGCCGGTCGAGGCGATGCTGTAGGGCGGCTCCTCGAGCTTGCGGTAGAGCAGGATGCGGCGGTCTTCGGGCAGCTCGTAGGGCATCTGGCCCGTCAGCATCTGGAACCCGATCACACCGACCGAGTAGAGGTCGGCGCGTCCGTCGAGCTCCACGATCTCGGCGTCTTCGATCAGGTGCGCGCCCTGCTCGGGGGAGGCGTACTCGGGCGTGCAGGCGGTCGAGCGCAGGATGCCGTCGACGCTCCCCAGGTTGCCCGCTGCACGCAGGCTGGTGCAGGCCTGGTCCAGGGCGGCGCCCTGCTGTGCGCTGGCGAAGCGCGTCTCCTCCAGCTCGGAGATCTGCCCGATGCCGAAGTCGATCACCTTGACCCACTCGCCCTCGCGGCCCGCGGGCGGGTCGACGAGGAACAGGTTGCCGGGCTTCAGGTCCAGGTGCAGCACCTGCCCACTGGGGGACTTGTGCGCGGCGCGCAGGGCGTCGAGGGTCTGGGACAGGATGGCCCCGGTGCGCTCCGGCGCGAGGCCCTCGCCCAGGCGCATGATGTCCGTCAGCTCGCGCCCCTCGAGCAGCTCCAGGACGAAGTAGCTGACCCCGTCCTCGGTCTCGTCGAAGGCCTTCCAGTCGACGATGTTCGGGTGGTTGAGCTTCGTCAGCCGGCGCGCCTCGTCGCGGAACGCGGAGTCCTCGTCGCGGGCGTTGAGGACCTTGATCGCGACCCTGTGGTCGAGGCGCACGTCGCGGGCTTCGAAGACGGTCCCGAAGCCGCCGCGCCCGATGGGCTTCAGGACCTCGTACTTGCCGCCCAGCAGCGTGCCGGCACCGATGACGGGGACGCTCGGGAGCACCGGTCGGTCCGCGTCCGCCAGGGTGGCGCCCAGGGTGGCCTCCGGATCCGCTTCGTCCACCGCGCTCATGGCGGCGCGCAAGGTCCCCTCGAGCTCTCGAAACGCGGTGGAGAACTCCATCATCTGCACGGGGCTCAGGCCCTCGCCGAGGGACACGACCGCGCCATCGACGC
>JAJFFA010000922.1 GCA_021776885.1 Planctomycetota bacterium | reverse complement strand
GCTCTGGGTCGCCGCAATTATCTTTTTTGTGGCAGCCACGACGCGGCCCACCGTGCTGGTGTCATCTACTCGCTCGTAGCCACATGCAAGAAGCACGGTGTGAATCCTGAGACGTGGATGGCTGACGTCCTGGCCCGCATTCCGACCCATCCGGCGAAGCGGGTTGAAGAGCTTCTACCCATGAACTGGGAGAAGGACAAGGTGTAGTTCACCGGATGCATAGAATCGCCAGGATAAACTGGCATACAGGAGAGGATGAAAGAGCCTTACATCAAAGAATCAGCAATTCATGATGACCCCGAGTCATGCATGGTCCGCCGCAAGGCGGGGCGTGAAGCGTTGACAGGGGCACGTACGGGCGCGGTATTGAGCCGCGTAATCAGGTCATTCGGGACGCCGACGCTGTTATCCGAAGCGGAAGGCAACATAGGCCGTATCGTTACTGCGAGATACGGCATGGTCCCGCGCGGTCGGAGACCCGCTGCACGTACGGAACCTGTATGCGCAAGAACTGGGAGATCCCTTGATTCTCTGGACGCGGAACACAGTATCCGCGGGGCACACCAGAGGGTATCGGCAAGGCCGGAGGCCATAATCCGATGATCAACGATCAGGGGAAGTCGGACGGGCCCGTAGTACCTGCGAAGTCGCCGAACAACGTTGCTCCGGCAACGGCGGAGGTGGTGGAGGAAAGGGGCCCGGCCAAGGAGAACACGAACGGGCAAAACGCATCCCGGACACAGAGCCGGTCGAGCAGGCAACTGCCCGATGCGCCAAGTGCGCTCGATCGTGTGCGCCGCGCCGCAAGGCAAAGCAGGGCGAGAGCAAGTCGCCCGAAAGAACGGTTTACGGCGCTCTTCCACCACGTGACCGAGGATCGGCTTCGAGCCGCCTTCTTTGCGACAAGTCGCCGGGCGGCTCCCGGAGTCGACCGCATAACGTGGCAGCAGTACCGTGCAGACATTGATCGACGAATCAGCGATCTGCATGCGAGATTGCACAGGGGAGCGTACCGGGCCAGTCCTTCGCGTAGAGTATTCATCCCGAAAGCAGATGGAGGCGAGCGGCCTCTCGCGATTGCTTCGCTGGAAGACAAGATCGTACAGCGGGCGGTGGCAGAGGTGCTCTGCGCCGTCTACGAAGAGGACTTTCTCGGTTTTTCGTACGGATTCCGCGCCGGACGCAGCCAGCACGATGCGCTGGACGCACTGGCGGTCGGTATCTTTCGAAATAAGATAAACTGGGTGCTCGACTGCGACATCCGTGGCTTCTTTGATGCCATGAGCCACGAATGGCTGCAACGCTTTATCGAACACCGCATTGGTGATGGAAGAATCCTTCGCCTGATCCAGAAATGGCTGAAGGCGGGGATAATGGAGGACGGAAAACGAACGCGGCCGCAGGTAGGCAGCCCGCAGGGAGCGACGATATCGCCGCTCCTCGCCAATGTTTACCTGCACTACGTGTTCGATCTATGGGCTCACGCATGGCGACGCCGAAATGCGGGTGGTGACATGATCATGATCCGCTACGCCGACGACATCATCGTGGGATTCCAACTGAAGTCCGACGCCAGCCGGTTCCGCTTTGAACTGACGCAGCGTATGCAGAAGTTCGGGTTGGAACTTCACCCGGAGAAGACCCGGATGTTACAGTTCGGGAAACTTGTCCCGCAGTACCGGAAACGGGACGGCAAGGGCAGAGCAGAGACCTTCGACTTTCTCGGCTTCACGCATATCTGCGGTACGTCAAGAGGGGGGAAGTTTCTGCTTCTGAGGCGAACGATCAAGAAACGGATGCGGGCATCACTGAAGACCATCCGGTCTGAACTGATGCGCCGCCGTCACCGCTCCATTCCAGAACAGGGGACATGGGTCAAGAGCATACTGCGCGGACACTACGCGTATTTTGCCGTACCGGGTAACATATGCAGGGTGGCAGCATTCAGGGACCAGATCGTGCGACATTGGCTACACGCGCTTCGGCGCCGCAGTCATAAGCACAACATGACCTGGGATCGAATGCACCAACTCGCACAGACCTGGGCGCCGAGCCCCCGGATCCTTCACCCATGGCCTGAGCAGCGTTTTGACGCCAAAATCCGAGGCAGGAGCCCAGTGCGGTAATCCCGCACGCTGGGATCTGTGCGGGGGGCGGCCCGTGAGGGCCGTCCCTACCGCGACCGCAGGGCCACACCTTCCAGCATCAGCATCAGTATGAGTTTGGGCCACGTGAGCACGCCATCTGGTGTCAGCGTGGGCACCTCGAACGTGCCTTCTTCGAGCCGCTTGCGGCGATAGTCGATCGCCGGAAGAGCACGAACCCGTTCCGGTCCCACGAGAGCAGCTTGACATGCGTGCGGCGGCGGTTCAGAAAAACGAACACGTCGCCAGAGTTGGAAACAGACTGAGTCCGCTGACGGCCCGTTCGTGACATCAAAAAAGCTCGTCCTGTATCCGGATTCGGTATCCCATGGCCTCGTAGCCGCGACGGCGCTTTTCCCACATTCGAAACAGCCGGGGATTGGCTTCTTCGACATAATC
>JAJFFA010000921.1 GCA_021776885.1 Planctomycetota bacterium | reverse complement strand
CCTGATCCTGGCCCTGGTCCTGCGCACCACGCGCTTCGGCCGGCACGTCTTCGCCGTGGGCTCGAACGAGGAGACGGCACGCCTGTGCGGCGTCAACGTCCCGCGCACGCGCCTCCTGGTCTACGTCGTCGCCGCCGCCTGCGCCGGAGTGGCGGCGGTGCTGCAGCTCTCCTTCCTCTCGATGGGCGACCCGACCACGGCCGACGGCTACGAGCTGCGCGTGATCGCCGCCGTGGTGATCGGTGGCGCGAGCCTGGCCGGGGGCGAGGGCTCGATCGGCGGCACCCTGATCGGCGTGGCGATCATGATGGTGGTCGACAACGGCTGCACCAAGCTGGGCCTCGACAACTGGGTCCAGGAGGTGGTGACCGGCGCGATCATCGTCGCGGCCGTGGCCCTGGATCGCCTGCGCCAGGCCCGGCGCTGATCACTCGCTGACGAGCACGCAGACCTCGACGGAGGCGCGCTCGCCGGCTTGCAGTACGAGCACGGTCGGTTCGACCACGAAGCCCGGCGAGGCGAGCAGCCGGTAGCGACCCGCAGCGACGACGGGCAGGCGCGCACGGCCGCGTTGATCGAAGCGCAGCCCCTCGGCGCTGGGACAGGCGGCGGGGGGAGGCTCGAACGAGGGCGAGGGCTTTGGAGGGCGGCCGCTGGCGAGCAGCGCTGCGAGGGCCTGTGCCTCACCCTCTTCGACCAGGCCGAGGCGCGCCCCCGCCGGGACGGCCCCTCCCTCCGGCAGCACGAGCTCGAGGGGAGTTCCGCCGGGCAGCTCGAGATGCACATCCCGCGTCTGGCCCGCCAAGAGGGTGGTGTGCAGACGCGCGAGGGGACCGCCCTTCACGCGTCGCGCGACGAGCTCGAAGCTCCCCGTCGCGAAGGGCACCTCGAGCCAACCGTTGACGAGGTCGGGGTAGTGCCCTCGGCGCACGGTCTCGAAGTCGTCGCTGCCGGCGGAACGCCACCAAAGGCACCAGTACTCGAGGGGCGCCCCGGGCCCGGGCTGATCGACCTTGACCCGCAGGACACCCGTCTCGGGCACGACGATCACCAGGTCCTCGGTGCCCGGGGCGACGTTGTCGAGCAGTACCGACTGCTGGCCCTGTCGCACCGACACGCGCAGGTTCGGTACGGCGCCCGGGACCTCGAAGGAGAAGTGACCGGCGCTGTTCGTCCAGCTGCCGACCCGAAAGCGAGGATCCTGGGACCAGGCCCGGACGTAGGCGTCCTCGACCGCGTTGCCGGACTCGGTGCGCACTTGACCGGCGATGGGACGAGTGTCCAGTTCGAGGTTCAGGTCGCGCTCCAGACTCTGGCCCGCGGCAATCTCGAGGGTCCGCTCGAAGTCGGACGACAGCCTGGAGAAGTCGCCGCGCGCGCGGTCCCGCGGGCTGGGCTTGATCCGCAGCTGTCCGGCGGGGAGGTCTTCCAGGGCGAAGCGTCCGTCCTTCTCGACCGTCGCGTACCCGCTGGCTTCACCCTGCTCCCAGCGCAGTCCCCCCGCGATGGGCTCCCCATTCAAGAGCATGTACCCCTTCCATGACGCCAGGCTGAGCGGCATGCAGACGAGCTCGACGTCGAGGGCCGTGTGCGAGCCGGGCCCGCCGAGGGCTGGCAGTTCGATGTCCACGCGCTCGTAGCCCTCCTCGCCCGTGAGCAGGCGGTACATGCAATAGGGCAAGAGCGCCGGGCTCTCGAAGCGGCCGGTCGAGTCCGCTGTGGTCACCTGGTACCTGGCCTCGGTCATGGACCACCCCGGTGGCAGGAGTCTCGCCAGATCCGTAAGCCCCTCCGCGCGAACGGCCTCCCGGGCGTAGTCGCGTCGAAAGCTCAGGGTCGCGCCCGCAACACCCTCGCCCGAGGGAGTGAGCAGCGTGCCGCCGACGAGCGCACCGCGCAGCAGGGGCAGCTCCTGCACCTTGTCGTTGACGAGCAGCTCGCCACGGGTCTCGCAGTAGCCCGGCGCGCCAGCCCTGACGTCGACCCGTCCGTTGTGGGGAACCGCGTTCAATTCGAAGCTGCCGTCGGGCTGGACCGGGCCGACGCGTTGCACCTCGGCGTCGGGGATCCGCCGGCCGTCCTCCGCGTCCACCACGACCCCCCGCGCGCGTGCCGTGCGCCGCAGCCAGACGGTCCCCTCGTTCGTTGCGGCCGGGTCCTCGAAGGTGAAGTCCGCGCCCTCGACGGCGTAGCCCTCGGCCCGCGCGTGGGCGGCGAAGCGTTCGCCCGTGGGGGCGCCTTCGAGCACGAAGCTGCCGTCCCTCGCGCAGGGCACGTACTCGGGTTCGCAGCGCTTGCAGTAGCCGTGGGTCAGCGCCACGGACGCGCCGGGGACCGGCGTACCGTCCGCGGCGTCGAGCACCCGCCCGCGCAGGATCGTCAGCCGCGGCAGGCTGATCGTCAGCTCGGAGAGCCGCTTGTAGTAGGCCTTGCGATGGAAGTAGCCCTCCTTCTCGACGAAGAGATGCAGGCTGCCGTCGCGGCCTGGCGTGGGGATCACGCAGTGGCCGTCCGCGTCGGTGCTGGCTTCGTGCAGCGTCTCGTCCACGCTGGCTCGAACGGAGGCGCCGGCCAGGGGTGCACCCGCGTCGTCGACGACGCTCAGGGCGGTCAGGGCGGCCGGCTCGACGTTGGCGCTGGGGGCTGCCTGGGCGGGGACGACCCGCCCGTCGCTGTCGCTCGCGCCCGCCGGGGCGGCCGGCGCAGGGGCGGGAGCCTCGAAGGCCATGCTCGGCGACGGTCCAGCGGAGGCTGCGGCGGGCGCGATCGTGGTCGGCTCGGGGGGCAGCGCGCTGGACGGCGCCCAGCGCAGACTCCAGAGGCAGACGCCCAGGAGCGCGAGGGCCAGCAAGATCGCGACGGGGAGGCGCATGGGGATCGCTGCCGGGCTAGCCGGCGGGCCAGGGCTAGTTTCGGTGGAAGCGCAGGGGTATCGGCGCCCGATCTCCCGCGGGGACGACGATCTCGGCCGGCTCCGGGGTCAGGTTCGGCGGGTGAACGACGATGTTATGGGTGCCCGGCGCGACGTGGGGCAGAACCAGGCGCCGGCCGCGGTGGCAGGACAGGGGTTCTGCACTGGGCGCCAGCGGGTCGAGGGTGCCGAAGGTCGCGCTGGTGCCACGTCCCCCGGCGGCGAGCTGGGCCAGCAGGTCTCCAGCCTGGGAGGCCGGGACCAGGAGCACCGCTGCGTAGCGTGGGTCCTCGCTCGAGGCGTCGAGGACGAGTTCGAGGGGGGAGGCGGGAGGGGGCTCGAGGGCGACCTCGATCGAATCCCGCGCCGGGATCGTGACCCAGGCGCGTTCCACCGGACCGCCCCGCGCGCGGCGGGCTGCGAGCTCGAATCGGCCGGCCGCCAATCCAGCCTCGAACCAGACGTCGCCCTGGGTCTCCCCATCCGCGACGAGTCGCTCGAAGGGCAGCGGCTCCGCCTCGCGCCAGTACAGCGACCAAGGCTCGCCCCCAGAGCGTGCGCTGGACCTGGTCACGCGCAGGCGTCCAGTCTCTGCGGCGGAGAGCGTCAGGTCGAGGGCTCCGGGCGCCACGTCCCGGGCCACGCTCGTGCGCTGCCCGTGGCGCGCCAGCACCTGGTAGCGGTTCGCTCCGCCCGCCGGAACCTCGATCCGGAAACGTCCCGACGCGTCGCTCTGGACGCTGGGGGCCGGGCCGGAGTCCTCCGCTCGCGCTTGCACCCAGGCCCCCGCGACGCCGAGTCCGTTGGCGGTGCGCACGGAACCCGCGATGGGAAGCATGTCGAGGGTGAGCTCGAGGTCCTGGACACGTTGCGCTCCCTCGGGGAGGACGAGCTCGAAGGCGAGCTGGGGTGCGAAGTCACCGAAATCGCCGCGGTCGACTCTGGCGGAAGGGTCGCCGCGCGGGGCCGGTGTACCCCGCAGCGTGCCGGGCGGGATGCCCGACTCGCTGAAGTGCCCGTCGTCCGCGACGACGATGAATCCGTCGACATCCCCGACGCGCCACGCGATGCTGCCGCCGATCGGTGTCCCGTTGAGCCGCATGCGCCCGCGCCAGCTGGCGGGTGCGAACTCGGGGTCGGGCACGAGCGCGATGCGCTGGGCCTGCACCCGGGCGCCCGGCGCCTGGGCACCGATCGCGAGCACTCGCGTCTGGTAGTCCGGATGGTAAACGCGCAACTCGTAGGGCATGTAGGGCAGGAGCGCCGGCGCCTGGAAGCCTCCGTCCTCGTCCGTCGGGCCCACTCGACGGCTGTGCTCGTAGGCCGACCAGTCCGCGGGCAGGAGCTCGTCCAGGCGTGGAGCTCCGGGTTGCACGTCGCGCTGGCGGCGCCGATCTCTGCGGAACGCGATCGACGCGCCCGCGACCGCAGCGCCGCTGCGCGAGTGGACGACCCTGCCCTCGATGCGGACGCCGGGTACGAGCGGGATCTGGCCGGGTGCCTGCCCCACCTGCAGCACACCGTGGGATTGGCAGTATCCGGGCGCGGCGATGCGCGCGAACACGCGCTCGCCATCGAAGGGCACGGCATGCAGGACGAAGGTTCCGTCGCGCTGCACGCTGCCGTCGCTGCCGAGCATGAACTCGGCGTCCCCGATCGGCGAGCCGTCGAGGGCGTCCAGCACCACGCCGTGCAGCTCGCGGGTCGACTTCAGGCGCAGGGTTCGGTCGTTCGCGCCCTCGGGGTCCACGAGCAAGACCTGCTCCACGAGCTCGCCGAAGCCCTGCGCCTGGACCAGGACGCGGAAGGCCTGCCCGCAGGGCACCTCGGGCAGGAGGAAATGACCCTGTGCGTCGGAGCTGACCCACTGCGGCGCGCACCCGTGGCAGGGGTGGATCAGGGTGGCACGCGCGTCGGGCAGGGGCAGGCCCGTGGACGCGTCGACGGCACGGCCCCGCAGGCGTGCGAGCCGCGGCAGCTTCAGGGTCAGGCTCTCGCGCCGGACGAAGTCGCCGATCAGGTGAAAGTGCTCCGGGTGCTCCAGGTGTAGGGCCAGGCGCTCGGCGGCCCGCGGCACGGAGCAGGTGCCGGCAGCGTCGGTCGTGCGCTCGTGGGCGACCCCGTCCACCTGCGCCCGGACCGAGACGCCGGTCAGGGGGCGGTCCCGGTCGTCCACGACGGTCAGGGCCGTCTGCTGCGGGCCGGGCGGCCCAGCGCGTGCAGCGGGGGTGGCGGCCAGGGCGGCGAGCGCAATCGAGAACAGGAGCCGGGTCATGGCGGTACCGCAGGGCAACGGCGAGGGCCCAGGCCGGTTCATTCGCCGGCTTTGGATTGGCAGAGTTTCAGATCCGCTGCGGAGGAGGACTGGAGCGATCTAACCCGTACCCTTGCCCCGGAGCCCCCCGTGCTGAGTCTCTTCGCCACCGCCGCCCTGCTCGCTCTGCCTTCCGTGCAGGAGGACGTCGAGCGCCAGTTCGATTTCTGGATTGGCCAGTGGACCGTGCAGAACCGCAACCTGCAGCCCGACGGAAGCTGGAAGGACGGGGACGTGTCGCGGGCCCAGATCTCGCCGGTGTGCGGCGAGCGCGCCCTGCTCGAACAGTGGGTCGGGCCTGCCATGAACGGCTTCAGCCTGCGCGCCTGGGACCCGGAACAGGAGCACTGGACGATCGTCCTGTTCTGGACCACGGACGGCAACGGCGGCTTCGGCCGCATGCTTGGCCGCTTCCGCCACGGCCGCGGCGAGTTCTTCCCCACCCTGGTCCCCGGGCGCAAGAACCTGACGCGCTACACCTTCTCCGACGGGCTGGCCAATACCTGTCGCTGGGACAGCGCGCGCACGAGTGACTTCGGCGTCCACTGGAGCACCGACTGGATCATGGAGTTCTCGCGCACGCGCGCGGCGGCCGAGATCACCCAGACCCAGCTCTTTGCCGAGGACTGGAACGCCCGTGCCTGCTCGCCCCACGCCGAGGCGCGCGAGCTCGACTGGACCGTCGGCCGCTGGCAGGGGACGGTCACCGAGCTGGCGGAGGGCACGCAGCACGAGGCGCGCTTCACGTCGCGCATCGTCAACGCGGACACCCTGGTCTACGACCTGCTCGAGACCCGTGCGCAGGATGCGGACGATTGGGACGAGCGCGCGACGGTGCGCGGCTGGGTCGCCGGCGCCCAGCGCTGGGAGGCCTGGCGCCTGACCGAGACGGACACCGTGCTGCGCCAGATGGTCGGTGAGCACGATGGCCAGGCCTTCGTCTACACCCTGCCGAGTTCGGGCCGGACGACCTTCGCGCGCGAAGTGCTCGTGCGCAACGGCGACGACGCCCTCGTGATCGAGGAGGCCGAGGTTCCGCAGGGCGGGGGCGCGCCCGAGACGGTGCGCATCTTCGAGCTCGAGCGCGTGGACCAGGGATGAGGCGCGCATGAGGCGACGCTGGGTCCCTGCACTGATCGTCCTCTTGGGCGTGGGCGGAGTCGCATGGGCCTGGCTCGCGGAGCAGGGGCAGCATGCGGACCACGTGGTCTTCTCCTTCGCCGCCTGCGTGCTCATGGCCTTCGCCCTGACCCTCTGGTTCCTCCTGCTCTCCGGCGCCGGCTGGCGTGCCAAGGCGAGCGCCCTCGCCGCCGCGGCCGCCCTGGTTGGGCTAGGGGTCCTGTTCGTCGACCTACGCGGCTTCGATGGCAACCTGGTGCCGATCCTCGCCTGGCGCTTCGGTGGCCCCGAGCGGCCTAGCGTGGAGCCCGCGCCGGACGTGCCGGGCGTGGCGGTCCTGCACCCATGGCCGCGCTTCCTCGGCCCTGGCGGCGATGGCCACATCGACGGGGTGGAGCTCGAGCGCGACTGGAGCGCGCATCCGCCACTTCTGCGCTGGCGGCGTGAGCTCGGAGCCGGATGGTCCGGGTTCAGCATCTCCGAGGGTGGGGCCTACACGCAGGAGCGCCGGGGCGACGACGAGTGGGTCGTGTCCTACGATCTGGCGTCCGGCGTCGAGCGCTGGTCCTTTGCGCTGGGTGCGTCCTACGAGAGCGCCATCGCCGGCTCGGGGCCGCGGGCGACGCCGACCCTGGTGGGGCAGGGCGAGGGGGGACGGCTCTTCGCCGCCAGCGCCCTCGGAGTCCTCGCCTGTCTGCGTCGCAGCGACGGCTTGGAGCTCTGGAGGCACGACCTCGTGGCCGAGGTCGACGGCCGGGTCCCGCTCTGGGGCTTCGCCGCATCACCGCTCGTCCTCGACGATCCCGAAGGGCGCGTGATCATTCCGGTCGGCGGCCGCGATGGGCGCGGCGTCGTCGCCCGGGCGCCCGAAGATGGCTCGCAGCGCTGGGCCTCCGGTGACGACAAGGCCGGCTACGCGAGCGCCATGCTCGCCACCCTGGCCGGGGTCGAGCAGGTCATCGTCTTCGGCAACCGTCTGCTGGCGGCCCACGATCCTTTGGACGGTCGCCTCCTGTGGAGCGTGGCGCGCGAGGAGAAGGCCGAGCACGTGGCCCAGCCCGTCGTGGTCGCGGAGGACTCGCTGGTCGTCTCGGTGGGCTACGGGGTGGGGGTGACGCGCTACCGCATCACGGCCGACGCGAGGGGCGAGCTGCGCGCCGAGCAGGTCTGGCACACCCGTCACCTCAAGGCCAAGTTCGCGAACTTCGTGGCCCACGAAGGGCACCTCTACGGCCTGGACGACGGGATCCTGGCCTGCGTCGACCTGGCCAGCGGAGCGCGGGTGTGGAAGGACGGACGCTACGGCCACGGGCAGCTGATCCTGGTCGACGGCTTGCTCCTGATCAGTGCCGAGGACGGCAGCGTGGTCCTGGTCGAGGCGAGCCCCGAAGAGCACCGCGAGCTGTCGCGCTTCCAGGCGCTGGACGAGAAGACCTGGAACAGTCC
>JAJFFA010000093.1 GCA_021776885.1 Planctomycetota bacterium | reverse complement strand
CTTCACCTGGAAGAGCTCGCGCAGGTCGACGCCCAGCACGGACATGTTCAGGAACCAGTCCTGCCCGTAGAGCCACAGCATCAAGAAGCCCCCGGACCAGGCGACGAAGACCGCGGAGAACACGATGCCGGTCGTGAGCGTGGAGCGGAACTGCAGGTACAGGATCAGGAAGATGACGAACAGGGCCAGGGGCAGGACGACCCGGAGCTTCGCTGCCGCCCGCTGCTGGTTCTCGTAGTTGCCCGCGAAGCGGTAGGAGACTCCGGCTGGCAGCTCGTAGTCCCCGGAGGCGATCGCCTGGGCGAGGTAGGCCTGGGCCTCCTCGACCACGTCCACCTCCGCACGCTCCGGCTGCTTGTCGAACAGGACGTAGGCCACGAGGAACGTGTCCTCGCTCTTGATGTTCTGCGGGCCCGGCGTGTAGCGGATCGCGGCCAACTGCCCCAGGGGCACCTGAGTTCCGCTGGCTGTCGGGACGAGGATGGCTCCGAGTTGCTCGATCTCGTCACGCCGCTCGCGCTGGTAGCGCACCCGGACCGGGTAGCGTTCGCGGCCTTCCACTGTCGTGGTCAGCTGCTTGCCGCCGATGGCGACCTCGATGACGTCCTGCACCTCGCGCACCGAGAGGCCGTAGCGCGCGATCGCCTTGCGGTCGATGTCTAGCTCCAGGTACGGCTTGCCGATGACGCGGTCCGCGAGAACGGTCGCCGGGCGTACACCTGGAACCTCGCGCAGGAGCTGTTCGAAGTCCAGCGCGACTTGCTCGATGGTGACCAGGTCCGGTCCGTAGACCTTCACACCCATCGGGGCGCGCATACCCGTCTGCAGCATGATGCGACGCGTCTCGATGGGCTGCAGCATCGAGGCCGTGGTCATGCCTGGAATCTTGGCCGCCTGCTCGATCTCGGCCCAGATGTCCCTGGGGTTCGTGATGTGGTCGCGCCACTGGCGGAACGCTCGTCCGTCCTCGTCCTCGATCAGGCTGCCTTGCTCGTCGAGCACGAAGCGCTCGTCCCCCTCGTCGTAGCGGTAGCGCCCGCGCCGGCCCGAGGCCGCGAGCTTGTACTCGGACTTGTAGGTCACGACGGTCTCCACCATCGAGACGGGAGCCGGGTCGAGGGCGCTGTCCACGCGCCCGATCTTGCCCACGACCTCCTCCACCTCCGGGATCGCCCGCACGAGCATGTCTTGCTGCTGCAGCAGGGCGAACGACTCACCGATGGAGGCATGCGCCATCGTCACGGGCATCAAGAGGAAGGAGCCCTCATCGAGGCGCGGCATGAACTCCTTGCCGAGCCCCGGGAAGGTGTGGCTCAGGGCGGCCCAGGGTCGCCACAGGCGCACGTCGCCCGGCGTGACGGGCTCGCTGCCCGCCAGGGACTCGGGCAGCACGGCTCGAACGAGGTTGGTGCTGCCCGCCAGGGGAGCGGCCAGGGGGCCAGCGACCCGGGAGAATCCGAGCCAGACGCACAGCCCGAGCACGACCAGCCCGGTCGGGACGGCAAGGAACACCAGCTTGTTGGAGAGGCACCAGCGAAGCACCGGCTCGTAGCACCAGATGAGCAGCTGGAAGGCGGCCAGGACGCCCCCGATGAGGCCCAGGGTGAACACCAGGTTCGCGATGGAACGGCCCGGCCCGAGGGGCTCCCAGAGGCGTGCGAGCACGACGCCGACGACGACCGCCACGACGAAGCTCGAAGACTTCAGGACCGCGCTCCGCACGCGCCCGGGCAGGGACGCCTCGGCCAGGGTCCAGGCCCCGAGCACGACGAGCGGGGCGCCCACCCAGAAGCGCGTGAGGGCCGACGCCAGGACGCCCCCGCCCACGAACAGAAGGGCCTTGAACCAGCGGCGCGTCCTCCCGGGTGCCCGCCCGGACCCGAGCAGCAGGTGAGCTGCCGGAGGAATGATGACCAGGGCAACGACGATGGAGCCCAGCAGGGCGAAGGTCTTGGTGTAGGCCAGTGGCTTGAAGAGCTTGCCCTCGGCCCCGACCATCGTGAACACGGGCAGGAAGCTCACCACGGTCGTCAAGACCGCGGTGGTCACGGCCCCGCTGACCTCGGTCGCGCCGCGGTAGACGCTCTCCAGCCGCTGCTTCGCGCTCTGCCCTGGCGAGACGTGCTCGATGATGTTCTCCGTCAGCACGATGCCCACGTCGACCATCGTCCCGATGGCGATGGCGATGCCGGAGAGCGCCACGATGTTCGCGTCGACACCGAACTGCTTCATCGCGATGAAGCAGATCAGGACGGCCAGCGGCAGCAGGCCCGAGATGAGCACGGCACTGCGCAGGTGCCCCAGCATCAAGAGCACCACGATGATCGTGACCAGGATCTCGTGCTCGAGCGCGGAGTTCAGCGTTGCGAGCGTCTCGTGGATGAGCCCCGAGCGGTCATAGAACGGAACCACCGCGAGGCGCGACGTGCGCCCGTCCTCCAGGGTCTTCGACGGGAGCCCGGCGGCGATCTCGGCCAGCTTCTGCTTGACGCGGTTGATGACGGCCAGCGGGTTCGCTCCGTAGCGCGCGACCACGACGCCGCCCACGGCTTCTGCCCCGCCCTTGTCGAGGGCTCCGCGCCGGATCGCGGGTCCACGCGCGACCGTCGCGATCTGGCGCACCGTGATGGGGACGTTCTCGGAGACCCCGACGACGATGTCTTCGATGTCGTCGAGGCTCTCGAGGAATCCGAGGCCGCGGACGACGTACTCGGCCCGGTTCACCTCGATCGTGCGCGCGCCCACGTCGACGTTCGAGGCACTGACGGCCTTGAAGACGCTGCTCAGCGTGACCCCGTGGGCGTGCAGCGCGTCGGGGTCGACGTCGATCTGGTACTCCTGGACGTAGCCTCCGATGGAGGCCACCTCGGCGACGCCCTCGACGCTCGCGAGGGCGTAGCGCACGTACCAGTCCTGCGCCGTGCGCAGCTCTTGCAGGTCCCAGCCGCCCGTGACCTGTCCGCTCTCGTCGTGCCCCTCGAGGGTGTACCAGAACACCTGGCCCAGGGGCGTGGCGTCGGGACCCAGCGCGGGCTGCACGCCTGCGGGCAGGGTACCGGACGGGAGACTGGACAGCTTCTCGAGCAGCCGGCTGCGCGACCAGTAGAACTCCACGTCATCCTCGAAGATGACGAAGATCGACGAGAAGCCGAACATCGAAGAGCTGCGGATGCTCTTGACGCCCGGCACCCCCAGGAGCGCCACCGTCAGCGGATAGGAGACCTGGTCTTCGACGTCCTGCGGCGAGCGGCCCTGCCAGGCCGTGAAGATGATCTGCTGGTTCTCGCCCGTGTCGGGAATGGCGTCGACCGGGACGGGGTCGCGTTGAACCCCGGACACGTGCCAGTCGAAGGGCGCGACGAGCACGCCCCAACCGACGACGAACACGGTCAGCATGGACACGATCAGCTTGTTCTCGAGGAAGAAGCGGATCGCCCGGTCGAGCATGCTGCGCGGATCTGTTCTGGGGTCCATGGTTCTCGCCCTCTACTTGCTGGGCACTTCGCGACTGACGGATCCGCAGCGCAGCATCGACGCGCCGAAGTAGGGATTGGCGACCTGCCCCACGGCCTGCAGCCAGTCGGCTCCCGCGCCGTCGAACGCCATCGGGCAATGCACGACCTGCAGCGCCTGGCCCAGCGGGTTGCCGGCCGCTTGCTCGAGCGCAAGGAGGTGTCTCGAGAGCACCTGGAACGTCGCCCGGTCCGCTTCCAGGTCGGGGGCGGCGCCCAGCTCGAGCAGCGCCGAATGCAGCTGGTGCAGACGCGTCGTCGCGGCCTCGGGCAGGGAGGTGTCTCCGGCCGCGGCCAGCACGGCGTCCAGCAGGTCACGCAGCGACCCGTGGGCAGCCTGAGCCTCGTCCCCCGCAAGCTGCTCCTGGAGCCTGAGGTAGCTCGAGAACACGGCCACTAGCGGGGAGGCACTCGAGCCGCTCTGCATCGACCCATTCTCCATCGGCTTCCCGTCCTGCGGCTCCGCGTCCGTCGGCTCCGCCCTGGGGTCCTTCGGCTCGCCCTGCAGCGCGGGGTCATGGTCGTGGCCTGCCCCAGGGTGCTGCTCCTCACGCGGCCCCGCGGGCGCCGGATGGGCGGCGAACTCCTCTCGGATCTCGCCGCAGCGCAGCATCTCGGCGCCGAAGTACGGGTTGAGCACCTCACGGCCCGACTGAAGCCACGAAGCCCCGGCGCTATCGAACGCCATCGGGCAATGCACTTCGGCGAGGGCGGCCCCTTCGGCGTGACCCGAGGCTCGAACGATCGCGAGCACGGCGCGCGAGGCTGCGGCAAACGAAGTACGCAGGGCGTCGATGTCCTCGGCTCCCTCCGCCATCGAGGACGCACTGGCCAGGGCCGCGCGCTCCTCGACCCACAGCGCTCTGAGCTCCGGCGCAAGGCCAGCGGCAGAGATCGAATCGAGTTGCGCCAGCATCCCGCCGAGTGCGGGCCTGGCCGCTTCGAAGTCGTCGCTGGCCAGACCCGTCTGCGCTGCAAGGTACGCCTGGAGCAGGGGCGCCAGTGACGCGCGGAAGAGCGCCGCCTCGGGGCCACTGGCGTCAGCACGCTCGGCCGACATGCTCATCATGCTGGGCTTGGCGAGAATCTGCATCGAGCTGTCGATGCGGAAGGCCCCATGGGTGACGACGCGCTCCCCCTCCTCGAGGCCGGCGAGCACCATGTACTCGTCACCCGCCCTCGGGCCGAGCAGCACCTCGCGGCCCTCGTAGGTGGGCCGGTCGCTGCCCGGCACCTCGATGTAGACCACCGCCCGCTTGCCCGTGACGAGCACGGCCGTCGAGGGCACGACGAGCGGCAGCTCGGACGCACCCGGGGCATCGGGAACCAGACCGAGGTCCTCGGCGCGTACGAGGTCCATGCCGCACACGTCGCAGTCTCCGGGCTCGTCCTTGACGATCTCGGGGTGCATGGGGCTCACCCACTTGCCCGCCAGGTGTCGGTCGAGCACGACTCCCCCTGCACCGAGCCGGGCACTGGCCACGGCGCGCACGAACATGCCCGGCTTCAGGCGCCCGTCCGTGTTGTCCACGTTCACCCGCACCTTCGCCGTGCGCGTACGCTCGTCGATGTAGGGGTCGATGAAGGAGATGCTGCCCTCGACGGTCTCTCCGGGCAGCGCCTCGACCTCGACCACGACCGGCTGGCCGTGCCGCAGCCAGGCCAGGTCCTGCTCGTAGGCATCGAGGCGCAACCAGAGCTGGCTCAGGTCGGCCACGCGGTAGATGTGCGTGCCCGTCTGAACGTATGCGCCTTCATCGAGCATCTTGTCGATCACGACGCCCGTACTCGGGGAGGTCAGCATCACGCGATCGCTCGCGGTTCCACGCTCTTCGATCTCCACGACCTGCGCTTCGGTCAGCCCCCAGAGCAGGAGCTTCTCGCGCGCGGACGAGTACGCGGCGAGGTTGCTGTCTGCGAGGAACTCGCTGGACTCCCCCGCCGTTGCCCGCAACCGGGCCTTGGCCGAGAGCAGCTCTTCTTGAGCATTCGAGAGCTCCGGGCTGTAGAGCCACACCAGGTGGTCGCCCTCGCTGACGCGCACGCCCGTGTAGTCGACGTACAGGCGGTCGATGCGGCCCGGCACCCAGGCCGAGATGGTGCGCACCGCCGTCTCGTCGTAGTCGACCTTGCCCACCATGCGGACCGGGCGGGTGACGTTCTTGCGGCGTACGGGCTCCGTGGCGATGCGCGCCAGAGCCTTGGACGCCGGCGACATCACCAGCTGACGCGGGTGGTCATCAGCCCCCGGGGTCATCTCGACCAGGTCCATCCCACAGATCGGGCAGGGCCCGAAGTCGGGAAGCCGGATCTGCGGGTGCATCGGGCAGGACCAGAGGCTCGGCTGGCCCGCTTGTGCTTCCCGATGAGCGCGCGCGCGCTGGGCCTCTGCGTCGCTGACGCCGCCCGATCCGACGGACGAGCGTCCCAGGGCGAACAGCGCGATCGCCGCGCTGG
>JAJFFA010000920.1 GCA_021776885.1 Planctomycetota bacterium | reverse complement strand
GGGGGCGCGCCCTCGGCGCGCAGGGTGAAGGCGTTGTCCGCCGCAGCCGTCGAGCCGACGAAGGACATGCGCGCGCCCGCGCCCGCGGAGTTGGGCGCACCGACGCAGTAGCTCTCGAAGGAGCCCGCAGGCAGGGCCAGGACCTCGATCGCCGCGATCTTGGGGCGGTCGACGCTCGAGGTCATCTCGATGTCCACGTTTCCGTCCGTGACCTCCAGGTCGAAGGTGTGCACGTCGGCCGTGCGCTCCCCGACCGCGGCCAGGATGTCGTAGTCCTCGATCACGCGCTCGCCCTGCAGGTCGACGTCGAAGACGCGCTCGCCAGCCTGGTCGAAGAAGATCTCCGCGAAGTGCAGGCGCACGCGGAACAGACCCGGTAGCACGGCGAAGCGGTAGGCCAGGCGCGTGGGGTCGACGCTGCCCGCGAAGCGCTCCGACTGGTAGAGGAAGTCGTCCGCCGTGCCCGCGATGGGCATCGACGTGTCCGTGAAGGTCTGGCCGCCGAGGGCGTTGAAGTCGCCGCACCAGTTCTCGCCCTGGACGGCCTGGTAGGTCGCGCCGCCGGCGTTGGCGCGCAGCACGCCGTCCTCGATCGAGTCCACGCGGCGCGAGAAGGCCGCAGCCTTGGGCTGGGTGGCGAAGGGCCCCCCACCCGCCAGGTACAGGTGCTGGCCGATGACCTTGATCGTGGGTGCGAGCAGCGGGCCGGGCAGGGCGGTCAGCGTGGCCCAGGCGTTGGCGACCGGATCCCAGGCGGCCAGGTCGGCGACCGAGGGAACGTCGTCATTGCGCCCGCCGCCCACGGCGATCTTGCCCCCCAGCTCGAGGGTCGCGCTCTCGATGTGCGAGCGCGGGAAGGGCAGCGGCGCCAGGGTCTCCCAGGTGTCCGTCTGCGGGTCGTAGGCGTGGAAGCGATCCACGTCCATCGGATTGGTGTCGTGGTTGAACTGCCCCCCCACCGCGAAGGCTCGGCCAGCGAAGGCGATCCCGCCCAGGTGCGTGCGCGGCTCGGGCAGCGGCGCCAGGGCGCTCCAGGTGACCGGGTTGTCGAGGTCGAGCTCCCAGTGGTCCGCGGAGTTCGTGTCGCGATCGGCGAGGGTGCCGCCGAAGTAGTGCAGCTTGCGGCCGAGGATGGCGCAGGCCCCACCGGCCCGTTCGCCGGGCAGGGGCGGGCCGTTGCTCCAGGAGTTGCTGAGCGTGTCGTAGATGAAGGTCTCGTCCGTGGCCACGCCCGGGTGATTGCCGACGAAGCCGCCGACGATCCAGACGTCCGTCCCGTCGGCTGCGAAGCCGATGTGTGTCACGGCGCTGGGCATGTCCGCGAGCTGCGTCCACTGGCCCGTTCCGGGGTCGAACACGTCGGAGCGCCTCAGCGCGCTCAGGGACCCGCCGCTGAAGCCGCCGAAGACGAACAGCCGGCCGTTCACCACGGCCGAACCGGCCTCGAGACGGGTCGCCCCCATGGGCGCCAACGGCTGCCAGTCACAGCCGCTCTGGGCCTGGGCCGGCAGGCCCGACAGGACCGTGGCCAGGGCGACGAAGGGGCGCAGGAGGCAAGAAGGAGGGAGGATCATTGCTTGGGCTCCGGGAATTAGGAATTCCCTTTCAACTGTAACCGATCGGGCGCTGGAGTGGATGAGATCGTCATGGCGCCGGGTGACTTCTTCAACGGGCTGCCAGAGGGAAAGAGCTGACCTCGGGCTCGAAGCGCGCCAGGCGGCGGGTCATGACCCCTATGGCCTCCTCGCTCGCGTCGACCAAGAGGAAGTCCCGGCCGTTCTGGGCCGCGGCCTCACCCGTCGTGCCGCTGCCCGCAAAGAAGTCGAGCACCAGGTCGCCCGGCATGGAGTGCACCTTGATCACGCGCTCGAGGACGCCGAGGGGCTTCTGCGTGGGGTAGCCCGTGCGCTCGTGCGAGGCCGGGGCGACGATCGTGTGCCACCACACGTCGGTGGGCGTCTTGCCCCGCGCCGCCTTCTCCTTGCCGACCAGGCCCGGGGCCATGTACGGGATGCGGTCCATCTCCTCGTACTGGAAGCAGAAGTCCCGCGGGTCCTTCGCGTACCACAGGATGTTGTCGTGCTTGGCGGGCCAGCGGGACTTCGAGCGCCCGCCGTAGTCGTAGGCCCAGATGATCTCGTTCTGGAACGAGGCGCGACCGAAGAGCTGATCGAGCAAGACCTTGCAGTAGTGCACCTCGCGGTAGTCGACGTGCAGGAAGAAGCTGCCGTCGTCGGCCAGGATGCGCAGGGCCTCCTCGAGCCGGGGCGCGAGAAAGGCCAGGTAGTCGTCGAAGCTGTCTTCGAAGGAGCGGGCGGACAGAACCTCGCTGCGGTAGCGCTTGCCCCCGAAACCCGTCCGATCGCCGCCCTCGTCCCGCACGGTGCGCAGGCTCGTCAGCTTCTGGCTGCGCCCCGTGTTGAAAGGCGGATCGATGTAGATCAGATCTGCACAGCCCGCCGGGAGGCTGCGCAGCACGTCGAGGTTGTCGCCCTGGATGATCCGGCCCATGCGTATGATTCTGCGATGGGAAGCGGCGACGCCCTAACTCTGACGTGGCTTTCGGGGATGATCCTGGCGCTGGCGGCTTGCAGCGCTCCAGCGCCGGGCAACGCCCCGGGCCACGCTCCCTGCGAGGCCGCCCAGGCCCCCGGACAGCCGCGCGACCCCGAGGACCCGGGGGCTGCCTGGCACAGCGCCACCAGCCGGGGCGGGAGCTACCAGGTCTCCTGGCGCCCCGCGCGCGGCGTACTCCCCGTCAACGAGCCCTTCGAGCTCTTGGTGTGGGTCGAAGCGGAGCGCGCCCCCGGGGGGCCCGTCGAGGGCGCCGAGATCATCGTGCAGGGCGACATGCCCGACCACGGCCATGGAATGCTGCGCGAGCCTCGCTCGCGGGAGGAGGCCCCCGGGCTCTACCGGGTGCGGGGCATGCTGCTGCACATGGTCGGGCACTGGACCCTGAGCATCGATGTGCTCGTCGCGGGCAGCGCAGAGGGCGCGGACTTCGAGCTCGACCTGTGAAGCCGCGCCGCAACGAGTGGGTCGTGGCGGTTGCCCTGGTCGCCGGCTGCGGCGCGCGCGCGTCGGCGCCGCAGCGCGAACGGCCAGCGGTGGCGGATCCCCAGGCCTCCCTGGAGCTCCTCGACGGCGAGCTCGATGCCGCGGCCCTGGAGCGCGTGCTGAGCCTGTCGCCCTTGCCCGACCCGCCGGCCGACCCCACGAACGCCCACGCCGACGACCCGCGGGCCGCGCTCCTGGGCCAGGCGCTGTTCTTCGATCCGCGCCTGTCCAAGGACGGCGAGACCTCCTGCGCGACGTGCCACGACCCCGCGCGCTCGTTCAGCGACGGCCGCACCCTGGCCGAAGGGGTGACGACCCTGCGCCGCAACACGCCGTCCCTGTGGAACGTCGCGTACCAGCGCTGGTTCTTCTGGGACGGGCGCGCCGACAGTGCCTGGGCCCAGGCGCTCCAGCCCCTCGAGCATCCCCTGGAACAGGCCTCAACGCGGCTCTCGATCGCCCACGTCGTCCACGCCGACCCGCGCCTGCGCGCGGCCTACGAGGCGACCTTCGGTCCCCTGCCCGACCTGGACGACACGCAGCGCTTCCCCGCGGCGGCGCGTCCCGTCGCCGACGACGAGCACGAGCACCTGGCCGCCACCCCGGCCCTGGGGCGGGCGGCGCGCGCCCGGGACCAGGGGTCGCGCCCCCCACGCCACCACGAGCACGACGGCCCCGCACACTTCTACCACCCCCACCAGCGCGCCTGGGACGCCATGGCGGAGCAGGACCGCGACGCGGTCACGCGCGTCTTCGTCAACCTGGGCAAGGCCATCGCTGCCTACGAGCGCCGGCTCGTCTCGCGCCGCTCGCCCTTCGACGTGTTCGTGGAGGGCCTGCGCGAGAACGACCCGCAGAAGCTCGCCGCCCTCTCGGCCGCGCAGCGCCGCGGGCTGGCCCTTTTTGTCGGCGCAGCGCGCTGCCACCTGTGCCACTCCGGCCCGCTGCTCTCCGATCGCGAGTTCCACGACGCCCGCGTGCCCCCCCTGGCGACGAGCGCCGACGGGGAGCGTGCGGAGCGCGGCCGCAGCGAGGGGATCGAGCGCCTGGGCCGGGATCCGTTCAACGCCATGGGGCCCTGGTCCGACGACCGCAACGCGGGTGAGGTGCGCAGCGGCTTCCTCTCCAGCCACGCCCACGGCGCCGCCGAATTCAAGACGCCGAGCCTGCGCAACGTCGCCCTGAGCGCTCCCTACATGCACCAGGGGCAGTACGCGACCCTGGACGAGGTCATCGAGCACTACGTCAGCCTGGCGGACGCGCCGCCTGGAGTGGGCAGCGCGGAGCGCCTGCTCGTGCCCCTGGACCTGGATCGGTCTGCGCGCGAAGATCTCGCCCGCTTCCTGCAGGCGCTGACCGACGTGGACCTCGACCCGGCACTGCTCGCGCCCCCGCATCTTCCGCCAGCGCCCCGATGAGCCGAGCCCCCCGACTGAACCGCAAGCTGCACCGCCTGGGGGCGATCGTCTTCGCCCTGCCGATCCTGGTCATCCTGGGCTCCGGTGTCTTCCTGCAGCTCAAGAAGGAGTGGGCCTGGGTCCAGCCGCCCACCGCCCAGGGTTCAGGGGGCGACCCGACCCTGGCCTTCGACGACATCCTGGCCGCCGCGCGCTCCGTCGCAGAGGCCCGGGTCGAGACCTGGGAGGACGTCGATCGCCTCGACGTGCGCCCGGGACGGGGCCTGGTGAAGGTGCGCGCGAACAGCGGCTGGGAGGTGCAGGTCGACACCCGGAGTGGCGCCGTGCTGCAGGTGGCCTACCGGCGCTCGGACCTGATCGAGAGCATCCACGACGGATCCTTCTTCCACGATCGCGTCAAGCTCTGGCTGTTCCTGCCCAGCGCCTTCGTGTTCCTCGGCCTGTGGGGCACGGGCATCTACCTGTGGCTCTTGCCGCACCTGATCAAGCGCAGGCGTCGCGAGCAGAAGTAGCGGGTGGGCGGGGGCCCCGTTCGGTCCTGGGTGCGATCGGCGTCCCGAGTCGACGGTTCCAGGATGGTCCTGGAGTGTGGCCGCGGGCCCCCGGCCTCACCGTGAAGTCGATTGTAGATCGCGGCACCGAAAAACGGGAGGGCCCGTTCGCCCAGAAAGATGCAGCTGCATGCGGCACACGACTTGCGGGCGCGCGGCCTGCACGGCGCGGGGCGCCGCGCGAATTGCAATCTCTCGATTCCCTGGGGTAGGGTCGCGCGGATGACCTCCGTGCAAAGTGCAACGGGCGAGTGGATCCGCGACGCCCTGCGCGAAGCCTGGCGCACGTCGGACGCGCTCTTCGAGCTCG
>JAJFFA010000919.1 GCA_021776885.1 Planctomycetota bacterium | reverse complement strand
GCTCGCGCAGCAGCGCCCGCACGCGCTCCTGCACCGCCCGCGCCAGGTCCTCGGCCAGGCGCTCGAGGGCCTGCCCCGCGTCCTCCCGCGGCAAGTTGACCACGTGCGCGAGCAGCGCGTACAGGGTGACGACGGACAGCGGCATGACGAAGCGCCTGAGCCCCGAGAGGGCCGTCGCCGCGGTGCCCAGGCCGGCCGACATGACCACCGCGGCCAGCAGCAGGGCGTGGGTGAACTCGAGCGTCTCCGGTCGCACGCGCAGGTAGCGGTCGGGCCACTGGCACACGACCGACGCGACCAGCCAGGTCGACAGGATCCAGCCCCAGGTGCGCGGCGCTGCGCGGCCCGCGAGGAAGGCCGGGTGCAGGGCGGCGAGGAAGGCCAGGGCGGCCAGGACATAGCCCACTGCACCCAGGACGCGTGTGTTGACCGGCAGCACCAGGACGCCGAGCTTCTCGAGCACGATCAGGGCGGAGCCGAGGGCACCGCCCTCCTCGGCGGACGGGAGATCGAAGGGAGAGAGCGCGCTGCCCCAGGACGCCAGGGGCGTCTCGACGGGGAAGGCGCCGGACGCGGCGCTGCCCAGGACCACGCACAGGGCGAAGACGAAGAGCGTGTTGCTGGCGGTGCGCAGGCGCGCGAGCTGACCGCGGTGGCGGCGCGCGGAGGAGTACTCGAGGCCGGCGGCCGCCAGGGGCAGGAAGGCGGCCAGGCGCGAGGCCCAGGGCAGGGCGATGGCCAGGAGCGCGGCGGCGGCGACCTTGTCGTAGCGCCCGCGCTGGCGCCCGACGAGGAACAACGCCAGGGAGGCCAGGCCCAGAGCCAGGGCGATCAGGTCGCCGCGGGAGGCGACCCGCGCGACGCTCACCGCGCACAGGGGATGGGCGACGAGCAGCAGCGCGCTCGAACGCCCGGCGGCCCGGGCCTGGTCCGGTCCGACCCAGGGCTCGAAGCCGCGCCGCACCACCCGCGTGAGGGCCCAGGCCGCCAGGAGCAGGAGCGTGCCGTTGACGATCCAGACCAGGCGCACGGCTTCGGGGGACCAGCGCCCGTCCGTGCTGCTGAAGACGTGCCCCAGGGCGAGGGTCCAGGCTGCGAGGGGCTCTCCCTCGACGCCCGGAACACGGAACAGGTCGGCGAGTCCGTAGCCCTGACGCAGGGCCGCGATGCCGATCAGGGTCGGCAGGTCCTCACCCAGGGGCCCCGCCCCGAGCAGCGGCGCCCAGGCCAGAGCCGCGACCAGCACCAGGAGCGCGGCGAGGCAAGCGCGTCTGAGGCGGGGCGACATCCGCGCGATTCTACTGGCCCAGGCACGCGAATCCTCGCACCGGGACGCCGCGCTCCCTACCTTCCGCGGGACCATGGAGGCTCGTCGCGCCACAGACTCCCACGCCCGAATCGCCATCGCCGTCGCCCTCGTCGCGTGGCTGGCCTTGGCCCTGCGCTTCTGGTGGACGTGCGACGATGCGTTGATTTCCTTCCGTTTCGCGCGCCACCTGGCGCGCGGGGACGGGCTGGTGTTCAACCTGGGGCGCGTACCGCCGGTCGAGGGCTACTCGAACTTCCTGTGGGTCGTCGTGCTGGCCCTGGGTGAGCGCATGGGACTCTCGGCTCCCTGGGTCGCGAACGTCCTCTCGGCGGCCTGTGGCGCCCTGCTGCTGGTCTGGGTCGTGCGCTTCGCCCGCGCTCACTTCGACCTGGGCCCGCGGGGCAGCGCCGCGACCGGGCTCTTCCTGGCCACCCTGCCCGCCTTCCCCCTGTGGTCGACCGGGGGGCTGGCCGCGATGCCCTTCGCCCTGGCGGTCTTCGGGTTGTTCGCCTTCTCCCACGGCGCGCCCGGCGCCACTCCGCGCTTCGTGCCGGCCGTGCTGTGCGGCCTGGCCGCCGGACTCCTGCGGGCGGACGGCGCCCTCTGGGTCGGGCTGGTGCTCGGCGCGGGACTGTGCCTGCGGCGCGAGCGCCTTACCCTCTTCGCGATCGGCGTCAGCGTCGCCCTGGGCGTGGCCGCGCACTTCCTCTGGCGCCACTCGTACTACGGCGAGTGGCTGCCCCAGACCGCGCGGGTCAAGGCGGGCTTCTCCGTGGAGCGCCTGGAGCGCGGGCTGCGCTACGTGGCCGCCTGGGCGCTCTCGCTCCCGGCGCTCTTGCTCGTCGGGCTGGCGGCCGCGGGCGTCCTGCTTCCGACGCGCAGGCGCCCGCCCGGATCGGCAGCGACCCTGGTCTCGGCGGCCGTGGTGCTCGCGGGAAGCCTGGCCTACGCCATCTGGGTCGGGGGCGACTTCATGCCCTTCGGGCGCTTCCTGTTCCCCGTCGTGCCCTTCGTGGCCCTGGTCTTCAGCCTGCTCTGGCGGGCCTCGGCCGACGGCGCGGAGCGCTGGGCCTCCCCCGTCGGCGCCCTCAGCGCCGCCTGCCTGGCCCTCTCCGTCGCGGGCAGCTTCGACCGGCATGCCGTGCCGCGCAGCCTGCGTCAGCGGGTGGACTTCCGCTGGGACCGCCAGTGGCAGAGCGAGGTCGAGCGCTGGGACGAGATGCGTCTGAACGCTCGCCGCTGGCGCATCCTCGGCCGTGCCGTGGCGCTGCACACGAAGCCGGGCGAGAGCCTGGTCTCGGGTGCGATCGGGGCCCTGGGCTACGAGACCGAGCTCTTCCTCTGGGACACCTACGGCCTGGTGACGCCGGAGGTGCTCGAGCTGGGCCGCCTGGTCCCGCGCTCGTCCCCTGGGCACGACATCCGCGTCAACGAGCGCGACCTCTTCGAGCGCGCGGACTACGCCTACGCCTACCTGACCCCGGGCGCGGGCCTCGCCGCGGGTGACCCACTGCCCTGGTGGACGGACTTCCGCGCGCCCGACTGGACGCGTCACCAGCTCGGACCCCTGTTCGATGTCGAGCGCTATCCGCTCGCAGAGGCCGACGGCTTCCCGCCGGGGAGCGTCCTGGTGCTCCTGCGCCTCAAGTGAGAGCCGCTGGGCAACGCTGCCCCCCACCCCCTTGCCAGCCCGTTCGGTTCGGTCGCGCTCGGGCCCCGCTACAATCTCGGCATGATCGAAACCTTCCGCCCGCTGATCGATGCGGCCCTGGGCCTGGACCTGACCGACGCCGCCGCTGCCACGGCCGAGCTCACGCGGCGCTTCGACCCCACAGGCGCCGCCGCGCGGGAGCTCAACGGGGAGCTGCTGCGGCTCCTCAACGAGGGCCAGATCGCCGGGCGTGGCGAGCTGCCGGT
>JAJFFA010000918.1 GCA_021776885.1 Planctomycetota bacterium | reverse complement strand
GCTTCCTGTCCACGGTGCTGTCCAAGACGGACGTGGCGAAGGTGATCGTGTTCAGCCGCGATGAGCTCAAGCAGTTCAACCTGCGGCGCGAGATGCCCGACGAGCGTCTGCGCTTCTTCCTGGGCGACGTGCGCGACCGCGAGCGCGTCTACCGCGCTTTCGACGGCGTCGATGTCGTCATCCACGCGGCGGCCCTCAAGCAGATTCCCGCCGCTGAGTACAATCCTTTCGAGGCCGTGCGCACGAATATCATGGGTGCGCAGAACGTGATCGACGCGGCGATCGACCGGCGTGTGCAGCGCGTCGTGGCGCTCTCCACTGACAAGGCCTCGAGCCCGATCAACCTCTACGGGGCGACCAAGCTGGTCAGCGACAAGCTGTTCGTGGCGGGCAACTCCTACGTGGGCGACAAGCCCGCGCGCTTCTCCGTGGTGCGCTACGGCAACGTCGTCGGCAGCCGCGGCAGCGTGATTCCGCTCTTCAAGGAGCTGGCCAAGACGGGCGCTCCGATCCCCCTCACCGACGAGCGCATGACGCGCTTCTGGATCACCCTCGACCAGGGCGTGCAGCTCGTACTGAAGGCCCTGGACACGATGGAGGGCGGCGAGATCTACGTGCCCAAGATCCCCAGCATGAAGATGGTCGACCTGGCCCACGCCATGGCGCCCGGGGCCGAGATCACCTCGATCGGCATCCGCCCGGGGGAGAAGCTGCACGAGGAGATGATCAGCGCCAACGACGCGCGCCGCACCCTCGACCGCGACGACCACTTCGTGATCACGCCCGACATCCACTTCGGCAAGCCGCGCACCTGGAGCGGCAGGCCGGTGCCCGAGGGCTTTTCCTACAGCAGCGAGACCAACGACGAGTGGCTCGACGCGAAGGGGCTCTTCGCGCTGATCGATGGCGCCTGAGCCCGAGCCGCCGTTCCTGCCCTACGGGCGTCAGTCCCTGGACGAGGACGACATCGCCGCGGTGGTCGCCGTGCTGCGCGGAGACTGGCTGACGACGGGGCCGGCGGTGGAGCGCTTCGAGGCCGCCCTCTGCGCCCAGACCGGCGCGCAGCACGCCGTCGCGGTCAACTCGGGCACGGCCGCCTTGCACGTGGCGTACTTCGGTGCCGGCCTCGGTCCGGGGGACGAGCTGGTGACCTCGCCCCTGACCTTCGCGGCCACGGCCAGCATGGCCCTGCACCTGGGGGCCAAGGTGCGCTTCGCCGACGTCGAGCCCGACACGGGCAACCTGGACCCGGCGGCGGCGGCGGCGGCGGTCAGCCCGGCCACGCGGGCCGTGGTGGGTATCGACTACGCGGGTCATCCCGCGGACTGGAACGCCCTGCGCGACGTGGCGAATCGGGTCGATGCGCGCCTCCTGGCGGACGCCGCCCATTCCCTGGGCGCGACCTACCAGGGCAAGCAGGTTGGCCTCCTGGCCGACGCGACGGCGACCTCGTTCCACCCGGTCAAGCCGATCACGACGGCCGAGGGCGGTGCCCTGCTCAGCGACGATCCCGAGCTGGCGCGGCGCGCGGCCCAGTTCCGCAGCCACGGCATGGTGCGCGACGCCGAGCACTTCCGGGACAAGGACCCGGGGCCCTGGCACTACGAGATCCAGGCCCTGGGCTTGAACTACCGCCTGCCGGACGTGCTCTGCGCCCTGGGGGTCTCGCAGCTGACGAAGCTCGACGCCTTCGTCGCCCGCCGCCGGGCCATCGCCGCCACCTACCTGACCCAGCTCGCGCCCCTCGAGGGCCTCGAGCTGCCCCACCCGCGGGCGGACGTCGAGTCGGGCTGGCACATCTTCCCGCTGCGCGTGCGCGAGGCGGCGCGCCGGCGCCCCTTCTTCGAGGCCCTGCGGGCCCGCGGCCTGGGCGTCCAGGTGCACTACGAGCCCGTGCACCTGCAGCCCTACTACCTCGACCTGGGCTTCCGCCCGGGGGACTGCCCCGTGGCCGAGGACTACACCGCGCGCGCCCTGTCCCTGCCCCTCTTCCCGTCCATGTCCGATGCCGACGTGGCGCGGGTGATCGAGACGCTGGGCGAGGTCAGCGCCGAGCTGCTCTGAGGGCGAGGGGGGCGGAGTGGACGACGACGACCTCGAGAGCGTGACCCCGGACGGGGAAGTGCCTCCGGCCGCTGCGGCGCCGCAGCGCGGCTTCTGGCTTGCGGACCTGTTCTGGAACCCGACCCGCTTCTTCGGAGCGCGCGACCTGATGCGAGCGACCCATGGCACGGCCCTGGCCGCCTTCGCCGTGGGCGTCACCCTCGCCATGAACCGCTTCGAGCGCGCCCAGGAGCGTGGAGACTCGGCGCTGGCCCAGCTCGATACCTGGCCCGGGTACTGGGTCATGAGCCTGCTCGGGGGCGTCATGAGTGCCGCGCTCTACCTGTGGTTCGGCGGCTGGTGGTACCGGCTGCGCCTGCGCTGGAGCGGAGCGCGCAACCCGGACCCGGGTCTCGCGCGTCGGGTGTACGTCTACGCCAGCCTGGTCTTCGCCCTCCCCGAACTGTTCGCCGGCGCCTGCAAGACCGCGCTCTATTCCAGCCCGGCGGCGGCAGCGGGCTCGGACTGGTCCATGCTCCTGAGCGTCTTCCTGATCTGGTCCGTCGTCACGAGCTACAAAGGAGCGCGCCAGAGCTTCGACCTGGCGCTCTGGCCAGGCAGGGTCTGGTTCCTCGTGCTGCCCTTGCTGACGTATGGGCTGGCGTTCGCCCTGGCTCTCTTCATGGCCACGGCCACGGGCGGTGCGAGCCTGGAGAGCGCCCCGGACACCGAGCACGGGATCACCCTCGAGCGTCCGGGCTTCCGCCTGACCTATCCGGCCAACTGGCGCATCGACACCCAGGACGAGGACTACGATCCGGACGCAGACTTCGGGATCGCGCCGGTCTACGCCGACGCGCTGATCCGGTTCTCCCTGTACGACGAGCCGCTGAATGTCGCCCAGCGAGCCGACGCTTGGCTCGCGGATGTAGGCGGAGTCTTCGGGCTGACCCAGGTGAGAGAGACGGTCCGCTGGGGCGGGGTGCGCGGCAAGGGCTACCGCGCGAGGGGACGCATCGAGGACGACGACTTCGTGGTGGTGCTCTTCTGCGGCAGTTCGGAGAGGCGCTCCTTCGAAGTCCTTCGGATCACCGTGCAGGAGGCCGAGGGCAAGCTGGCCCCCGGCTTCAGGCAGATCCGCGAGAGCTTCCAGTTGAAGCCCTGAGCGCCCCGAGCAGGCGGGCGCAGAGCGCGGTCAGCGCAACCCCGGCGAGGAAGGCGGCCAGGTCCGGGGCACCGCGCAGCAGTCCCAGGCTGACGACCAGGGTCGTGGCGGCGGCCGGTGGGTGGGGACAGCGTAGCCACCCGCTGGCGAGAGCGGTCCCGCCCAGGGCCAGGGCCGAGGCCAGGGCGTGGCTCAGCTCGAACGGGCCGCTGAGCGCGTTCGGGAGCTGCGTGGCCCCGCACACGAGCGCGGCGCCGAGCCCACACAAGAGGCCCAGGATGTGGCCACCCACGATGCTGCGCGCCGTGGTCGTCACAGCGCCCGGTTCGCGGGCGCAGAGCAGGGCGGTCACGCCCAGGGGCGGCGCGAGGAAAGGGGCGTTGGCCAGCCAGGCACAGAGGCCGACCAGCAGCACGATGATGCTGGCGACGAGGGCCTCCGCGAGCGGGGTGCGCGCGGGCGGATGGGGCTGAAGTGGCATAAAGAATGACTGTTTAGGGCTCGAAACGGGGCTCGGCACGGTATGGTTGTGGCATCACACATGCCAGTTTTGTCATCATCACGACGAGCCGACCGAATCATGAGCCTCTACGAGCGCCTGGGCGGGGCACCCGCCTTCCAAGCCGCCACCGACACCTTCTACCGCCGCATGCTGTCCGACGAGCGCGTCAGCCGCTTCTTCGATGACGTCGACATGGACGGGCAGATCGCCAAGCAGCGCGCCTTTCTGACCTTCGTCACCGGCGGGCCCGCCGAGTACACGGGCAAGGACATGCGCGAGGCTCACGCGAGTCTGCTCGAGAAGGGCCTGTCCGACGAGCACGTCGATATCGTGGTCGAGCACCTGGGGGGAACCCTGGCGGACATGGGCGCGGCCAAGGAGGACATCCTCGAGGTCGCAGCCCTGGCGGAGAGCGTGCGCGCCGACGTTCTGGGCCGATGAGCAGCGCGACCGAGCCAGAGCCCGCACAGCTCCTCGTCGGCTCGCAGGTGATCGGCCTGCGAGGGGGCGAGACCGTGCTCGAGGCCCTCGAGCGCTCCGGATTCGACGCGGCCAGCGGCTGTCGGGCGGGAACCTGTTGCAAGTGCATGCTACGCGCGGACAACCCCCCGCCCGAGAGCCAGCGCGGTCTGCGTCCGACCCTCCGGCACGCGGGCTACTTCCTCGCCTGCCAGGCCCGTCCCACGGGAACCCTGCGCATCGACCAGGGCGAGGCGCCGCCGACGCTGCAGGCGCGCGTGCAGCGCAGCGAGGTCGTGGCGCAGGACGTGCGCCGCATCTTCCTCGTCACGGCGGAGCCCCTCGAGTTCCGCCCGGGGCAGTACATCGAGATCTTCCATCCCTCCGGGGCTACGCGCAGCTACTCGGTGGCCAGCCTGCCTGCGGATGGCGTGCTGGAGCTGCACGTGCGGCTCGTGCCCGAGGGGCTCGTGAGCGGCTGGCTGCATGGGCTCGAAGAGGGCGACTCCCTGCGCCTCAGGGGCGCCTTCGGGCAGTGCTTCCACGTCGCGGACGACGAGCGCAAGAAGCTGCTCCTGGTCGGTGCCGGGACGGGCCTCGCGCCGCTCCTGGGCATCGCGCGGGATGCCCTCGAGCAGGGGCACGCGGGGGCGATCGACCTGGTCCATGGCGGCCTGGCGCCCGAGCGGCTCTACCTGCGCGACGAGCTCAGCGCCCTGGCCTCACGCTGGCCCAACCTGCGGGTTCACCACTGCGTCTTGAAGGGGGCGACGAAGCGCGAGCACGAGGGCTCCCTCGATGAGGTCGCGATCCGGCTGTCCGGACCCCTCGGAGACACACGCGCCTTCCTGTGCGGCGACGCGGGGGTCGTGCGCCTCTTGCAGCGCAGCCTGTTCCTGGCCGGGGTTCCCTCGGGCGAGATCCTGGCCGATCCCTTCGAGGCGGCCCCCGTCTGAGTGCTCTCTCCGGGCCCATCCAGTGGTCCTCCCCCTCGGGATCGGGCATGCTCGATCCCGAGGCCTGAGGGGCTCAGCACCTTGCGGATCACGAAGCACACCGACTACGCCTTGCGCGTCTTGCTCTACCTGGGCGTGCGGGCGGAGCAGCGCGTGCCGACCCAGACGATCGCCGAGGCCTACGGCATCTCACACGCTCACCTGCAGAAGATCGTCCGTGCCCTGGCTGCCCTGGACCTGGTCGCGCTGCACCGCGGCGCCGGCGGGGGAGTCGAGCTGGCCTGCGCGCCGGAGGAGATCTCGGTCGGTGCCGTGATGCGCGAGCTCGATGACCAGGACGCGCTGATCGAGTGCTTCCAGCCAGCGACGGACACCTGCGTGGTCTCCCCGAGCTGCGGGCTGAAGAGCGCCCTGCGGGTCGCCCAGGAAGCGTTCTATGCAAGCCTCGATCCGCTGACCATCGGCGCGGTGCTGCGCCGCCGTAGCACCCAGCTGCGCGATCTGACCGGCGGCTGACCCCGGCCTCGGGCCCGCACGGGCAGGCGAGGATGAGGCCGCATCACCCGCGCCAGGTGCAGCCCACTCCCTCAGGGCACGACCACGAACTCGATGCCCTCGGTCAGGCCGTAGCCCGTGCCGTCGGGGTGCTGCGGGTCGCGGTAGAAGTACTGGGCGTTCAGGAGGTCGCCGGCCATCACGCTCGGCGCGCTGCCCGTCTGGATCCACGCGTTGAAGTCGACCGAGAGCGAACCCGAGCAGTCGGGCGAGCCCGTCGAGCCGCCGCTGCTCAGGAGCGGCACGCGCTGGAAGGGCGGCTGGAGGCACAGGGTGCCGCCGCCGAAGGGCGTTGAGGCGCTGCCGTTGTGCGTGTAGAAGAGCACGCCGTTCTTCTGGTTGATCAGGTTCGTGGCCGTGATGTCGAAGGCGTTCGAGTCGGTTGCGCTGGCGTAGCCCGTGAAGTTCAGGGCCGGGGTGCAGCCCTGGGAGTTGGTCTTCGCGTTGCAGTACACCATCGGCACGCCCTGCTGCGTGAAGCCCTCGTAGAGCACCGGCCCCTGGGAGTAGTTGTAGAAGCCGAAGGCTCCGCTGGTGTAGGTCGAGTCGTTGACGACCCAGTTCTCGAGCACGACTCCGGCCTCGAGGACCGTGATCTCGATCGTGCCGGGGACCCAGTTCAGGACGAACTCGTAGTCGACCAGGCCGACCCAGGGGATGGTGTTGTGGCGCGGGACCGTGACGTTCGGGCTCCCGGCGGTGGGCCACAGGTCCGTGTCGGCGGGGTCCGCGCCCGCCGGGACATCGACGATCTTCAGGCTCATGCCGCGCTCGGCGAAGCCCACGAAGGTCTGGTCGGCGCGCTTCCAGTCGAACAGGTAGTACTGGCCGCGGCCCTGGTAGCCGAAGACGAAGCCCATGAAGTCGTCGTCGCTGGCCGTCTGGACGCGCCAGGTGCCACGGATCTCCTGGCCGACGGCCTCGAAGTCGCCGATGAAGACGCTGGCGTCGGCGTTCACGCTCTGCAGCACGGAGGTGTTGCCCGGCTGCAGGTCCCAGCTGGCGTCCGGCTGGCTGAGCAGCTCGTACTGCACGGTCTGCCAGCTGGAGAGGTCGATCGATTGCTGGGCCTGGGCGGCTCCGGCCAGGGCCAGGATGGCGGCGGGCAGGAGCTGCAGGGCGGGTCGGCTGATGTAGGTCATGGCTTGGATCTCGGGGAACTTCTGCGGCAAGAACACAGATCCAGAAACGCGCCCGGGCGTCACGCGCCCGCGCCCGAAAGCAGCCAGAGGCGCCCGATCCGACGGATCAGCGCTCCTGCGGGTCCCCGCCCTTGTCGCCGCCGGAGTGGGACCTACACTCCTGACCGAGGCGCGCAGATGCAGCAGAGAACGAGCTTCCTGAAGGACGAGGGCGACGCTTACTTCCGGCGCAATCCGGCCACGCGGGAGGAGCTCGCGACGCGTTGCGACAAGGACCCCCTGCTGGCTGCCTGTGGCGAGCTGGACCTGGCCCCGCGCCGCATCCTGGAGGTGGGCGCGAGCAACGGCTGGCGCCTGGCCGGTTTCGCGGCGCGCCACCCCGGGGCGAGCCTGTGCGGCGTCGACCCCTCGCGCGCCGCCGTCGAGGACGGGAACGCGCGCTTCCCTGGCCTGGAATTGGTCCAGGGCACGGCCGACGCCCTGGCCTTCGAGGACGGCCGCTTCGACCTCGTGGTCGTCGGCTTCTGCCTCTACCTCTGCGACCGCGCCGATCTCTTCCGCATCGCGGCCGAGGTGGACCGCGTGCTCGCGGACGGCGGGCACGTCGCCCTCTACGATTTCCACGTCAGCCGACCCTACCGGCGCCCGTACACCCACGCCCAAGGCCTCGCCAGCTACAAGATGGACTACACCCGCCTGTTCACGTGGAACCCCGCCTACACGACGCGCCAGCAGCGCGTCTTCAGCCACCCCGGGGGCGCCGGCGGCGAGGACGATCAGGTCGCGGTCAGCGTCCTGGCCAAGGCCCTGCACAGCGCGTGGCCGCAGGGGCCGCTCGAGGCGCCCGGAGCGGAGGCGGGCGCGTGAGTCCTCGGCGCGAACAGCCCCCCGTCCCCGAAGAGTGCGACGCCCTGGTCGTGGGCGGCGCGGTCGCCGGCCTGACCGTCGCCTACCTCCTGGCCCAGTACGGCTACAAGACGGTGCTGGTGGAGAAGGGGCCGGCCCTGGGCGGCGTCGACCGCTCGTTCCAGAACAAGCTCGGGCGGCGCTTCGACTTCGGCATGCACGCCCTCGACTACAACCGTGCGCCCTTCGCGACCAAGCTCTTCGAGAGCGCGCTCGACGGCCGCTGTCACCGGCTACCGAAGAAGCGCGGCATCGTCCTGGCGGGCGAGATCATTCCGTACAACGTCCCGGCGGGCGAGTGGCCGGACTCCCTGCGCGAGCTCTTCCCCGCGGGCCCGCTCTACGACGAGCTGGGCTCGGCCGCGCCGACCCGCGAGAACCTCGCGCGCTTCTACGGCAAGCCCTTCGTCGACCTGATCTTCGACGACGCGCTGGCGTCCTATCCGGCGGAGACCCATCACCTGGCCTTCGGCGTCGACGAGGCCGCGCTGATGGTCAACGTCTACCCCTGGTTCTTCCCGCGCGCCGAGCGCGCGCGCCCCGAGACCAACACCTCGCGCCGCTACCAGGACGACGTGCGCGAGCACTGCCGCGAAGAGGTTCTGTACCCCGACGAGGGCGGCTTCGGCGCCTTCCCCGCGGGCCTCGAGCGCAAGCTGGTCGAGGCCGGGGCGACGGTCCTGACGGCCGCCGACGACCTCGAGTTCGAGATGGACCCGGCCACAGACTCCGTGCGCAGCGTGCGCGTCCACGGCCGCAGCCTGCGGCCCGAGCGGGTCTACTGGTGCGCTGGGCCCAAGCCGCTCTGCCCGCTGCTGGACAAGCCGTTGCCCGATACCAACCCCGACCGCTTCGTCCTGGGCAGCTTCCAGTTCGAGCGCCCCCTGACCTGCGACTACCTCGAGCTGATCCTGGGCGACTCGCAGCAGCTCATCAACCGCCTGTCGTTCCCCGGCAAGCTGGCGCTCGAGGCGGACGACCTGGTGCAGCTCGAGTTCGCCTTCCCGCGCGACTCGAAGGACTTCGGCGTCGAGCCGGGCTTCTGGCACGAGAGCTGGCTGACCAGCCTGCGCCAGCTCGGCATCGCCCAGGCGGACAACGAGGTGCTCGACTTTGACTTCAAGACCTTCCCGATCCTCTACAACTCGTTCGGGATCGAGGGCAAGCCCATGCCCGAGGTCGACTTCACGGACCTCTCGCCCGACTCCAACCTGCGACCCGTCGAGCCGACGATCCGCAAGGTGAACATCAACACGCGCGTCCCGATGTACCTCAGGTACCTCGCCGAGGACCTGTCCCGCCGCTGACCGCTTCCGGAGCCCCCCCCAAGAGATGACGAGCACCAACCAGGACGGCGTGTACCTGACCCGGGAGGCTGACGCCTTCTTCGAGCGCAACAACAAGAGCGCCGACCCGGGCACCCTGCGTCCGTACAAGCAGGGCCTGCTCTCGGCCATCGACAAGGCCGGCCTGGCTCCCAAGCGCGTGGTCGAGTTCGGCTGCAACTACGGCGACCTGCTGGCGCACTTCAAGGACGCCGGCGCGGACGAGTGCCACGGGGTCGAGCCCTCGGCCAAGGCCGTCGCCTTCGGTCGCGAGCACTACGCGGGCAAGGTCGAGCTGCACCAGGGCACGATGGAGGACAACCCCCTCGCGGCGGACGAGGGCTACCGCGGGCACTTCGACCTGATCGTGATCGACGACGTGCTGTGCTGGGTCTCGCGCGAGACCCTCTTCCAGTCGCTGGCCGTGGTCGACTCGCTGCTGGCCGATGGCGGGCACCTGTTCATCCGCGAGTTCCTGCCCCTGCGCGACTCGCGCAACGCGAACCACCACGTGCGCGAGGGCGGCGTGTACTGCTACAAGCCCGCGGGGCCGCACTACCGCATGTTCACTGCCTCGGGCATCTATGCGGTGGTGCAGCAGGAGGTCTGGATGGACAAGGGCGACGCCTGGGCGGCTGCCGATGGGCGCATGTTCGAGTCGCGCTGGAGCGATGTCGTGCTGCGCAAGTCGTACTCGGACTACTTCGCGTGAAGGCGGCGGTTGGCGCGGCGCGTCTGGGGCTGGGCACGGTCCAGCTCGGGACGCCCTACGGGGTGGCGGGTGACCCCTTCCCCGATCTGCAGGCGGTGCGCAGCATCCTGGACCGGGCGGCCCGGGCGGGCGTGCGTGACCTGGACACGGCGCCCGTGTACGGCGAGAGCGAGGCGCGCCTCGGCGCCTGCGCCCCCGAGCGCTTCCGCATCGTGACCAAGACGCCCTCCCTCGAGGCCCTCATGCACGCGGGCGGAGTGAGCGGCGTGCGCACCTCCCTCGAGGCGACCCTCGGGCGTCTCGGCGCCGAGCGCGTCCACGCGCTCCTGGTGCATGCCCCGGCGGACCTCGCGAGCGAGGCCGGCCCGGCGCTCTTCGCCGAGCTCGCGCGGGTCAAGGACGAGGGCCTGGTGCAGCGCATCGGCGTCAGCGCGCGCCACCCCGAGGAGCTCGATCTGCTGCTCGAACGCTACCCCCTGGAGCTGGTGCAGCTGCCCCTCAGCCTCCTCGACCAGCGCTTCCTGACCGGCGGCCAGCTCGCGCGCCTCGCGGCCGCCGGGGTCGAGGTCCACGCGCGCTCGATCTTCCTGCAGGGCCTCCTGCTGATGGACCCCGAGCGCGTGCCCGCCCACCTGGCCCCGGTCGCGCCCAGGCTGCGCGCCTTGCGCTCGGCGACGCTGGAGCGTGGCAGCACCCCCCTGGCGGAGGCCCTGGGCTTCGTGCGCGCCCAGACCGGGGTCGACGTGGTGCTCTGTGGCGTGCACTCGGCAGCGCAGCTCGAGGGCGTGCTCGCCGCCTGGCAGGCCGCCGGCCCGCACCTGGCCGACGCCCGGCGCTTCGCCCTGGATGACCTGACCCTGATGGATCCCGCCCGCTGGGCCGAGCGCGGGCTGCCGTCGACATGATCCTGGGCATCCTGCAGGCCCGTACCAGCTCGTCCCGGCTCCCCGCCAAGGTGCTCGCGGAGCTGCAAGGCGAGCCGATGCTGGCGCGCCAGCTCGAGCGCCTGGCCCGCTCGCGCCGGCTCGAACGCCTCGTCGTCGCGACCAGCGACGAGGCTTCGGACGACGCCATCCACGAGCTCTGCCGCGCGCGCGGCGTCGCCTGCTACCGCGGCTCCCTCGACGACGTGCTCGGCCGCTTCCTGGGCGCCGCCGAGGACCAGGGCGTCGACTTCGAGCGCGACACCCTGGTGCGCGCCACCGGGGACTGTCCCCTGTGCGACCCGCAGGTGATCGACGCCGTGATCGCAGCGCACCTCGAGCGCGGTGCCGACTACACCTCGAACGCCCTCGAGCGCACCTACCCCGACGGCCTCGACATCGAGGTGATGCGCGCGGCCTGCCTCGAGCGCGCCGCGCGCGAGGCGTCCCTACCCTCGGAGCGCGAGCACGTCACCTCCTTCTTCTACCGCCGGCCCGAGGAGTTCGTCATCGAGTCCCTGACCCACACCCCGGACCTCTCGCACCTGCGTCTGACCGTCGACCGGCCCGAGGACCTGGCCCTGGTGCGCGCCGTCTACGCGCGCCTCTACCCCCTGGATCCCGCCTTCGGCCTCGAGGCGATCCTGGACCTGGCGCGCCGCGAACCCGAGCTGTTCGCGGGCAACGCCGCCATCGACCGGCGTGAGGGCTACGAGCGCTCCCTGGCCGCCGACGAGCGCTTCCTGGAGGGAGAGGGCCGATGAGCCGCGACTTCACCCGCTCGGCCTCGCTGCTCGAGCGCGCCCTGCAGACGATCCCCCTGGGCTCGCAGACCTTCAGCAAGAGCCACGTGCAGTTCCCGCCCGGCGTCTCGCCGCACTTCCTCGAGCGCGGGCGCGGGGGGCACTCGTGGGACGTCGATGGCAACGAGTACACGGACCTGGTCATGGGACTCCTTTCCGTGTCCCTGGGCTATGCCGATCCCGACGTCGACGCCGCCGTGCGCGGGCAGCTCGAGAAGGGCGTCAGCTTCTCCCTGGCGCACCCCCTCGAGGTCGAGCTGG
>JAJFFA010000917.1 GCA_021776885.1 Planctomycetota bacterium | reverse complement strand
GGGGACTCCTTCGGCACGGTCGCCTTCGCCGGCAACCTGATCGTCGTCGGCGCCCACCGCGACGCGGACGCGGGCACGGAGACCGGGGCCGCCTACGCCTTCCGCCTGCGGGAGCCCCTGGGCGCTGCGTACTGCAGCGTGACCCCGAACTCCACCGGCTCCGCGGCCCTGCTCGCGGCCGAGGGCTCGCCCCGCGCCCAGGACGCGGACGTCGAGCTCGCCGCGAGCGGTCTCCCGCCCCAGGCCTCGGGCCTCTTCTTCCTAGGTCCGCGGCGGGTGCAGGTGCCCTTCGGCGACGGCTTCCGCTGCGTCGGCGACGGCCCCGGATCGTTCGCGTTCGAGCGCCTGATGCCGGTGGTCCAGGCCGACGCGAGCGGCGTGACGACGCGCCTGCTCGACTTCGACGCGCCCTACGCGGCGGCCCTACGCCCGGGCAACCGCCTGCGCTTCCAGCTCTGGTACCGCGACCCCGCGGCCGGCGGCAGCGGCTTCAACCTCAGCGACGGACGCGAGCTGGTCCTGGACTGAGTCACTCGACCTCGAGGAAGACCTCGGTGGTCTGCCCCTCGATCACCTGGGTCAAGAGGCGCCCCGAGCGCTCGAAGCCCTCGCCCAGGGCCGTGCTCAGTACGTAGTCGCCGCCGACCAGCGCGCTGAAGTCGAAGTAGCCGCGCGCGTTGCTGACCTGCATGCGGTTGGGCGTCTCCGCGCCGCCCTCCACGAAGCGCAGCTCGGTCTCGAGGATCAGATCGACCCCCGCCACGGGCCTGCCGGAGCGGTCGATCACGTGGCCCGCCAGGCGACCCGCCGGCAGGGCCAGCTCGAGGCCGCCCCCGTCCTGCAGCGGCAGGTCGAGCCGCCAGAGCACACGCCGCCCCGGCTCGCCGACCCAGATGCGGTGCGCCCCCGCGCCGTCCAGCAGCAGCCGAAAGCGCCCCTCGTCGTCGGTCAGGGCCCAGGTGTCGTGGTGGATCGACTCGGCCCGCGGGCCCTCACCGCGCCACTCCGAGGCGGAGAAGTCCCCCTCGGACGAGAGCGGATTGCAGGACACGAAGACCCCCGCGCGCGCCTGGCCCAGGCTCGAGACGCGGCCCTCGAGCTCGACCGGCGCGCGCAGCTCCGGCGCCATGTCCAGGCGCGCCACCTCACCCTCCTGCACCACGACCATGCGCCGCCCCTGACCCTCCACCGGGCGCGGCGCCAGGCCGTAGCCCTCACCGCTGCCCTCGACGACCATCCATGTGCCCGGCTCGAGGTAGCGCGCGCGGAACGAGCCGTCCTCGTCCGTCGGCTGCCGCAGGGCGCCGGCCGCGCCCACGCGCTGCAGCAAGAACCAGCGCGGGTCCCCCGCCTGCGCGGCTTCCTCGCCCTCCAGCCTGGGGCCGGCCCGGCCCTCGATCGTCGCCCCCACGCGCATCGTGAGGGCCACGTCCAGCTCGGCGCCCGGCGCGACGACGACGGGTGTCTGCGGACTCTCCAGTCGCCCCGGCGCGCGCACGGCGATGTCGAGGGACCCGGCCGGCGCAGGGTCGAGCACGAAGCGTCCCTGGGCATCGCTGGTCGCCGTGTCCCCCGCACTCTTGCGTCCGCGGCGCAGGTACACCGCGACCGACGCCCCGGCCAGGGGTGTCCCGTCCGGGTCGCGCACCACGCCGGTCAGGCGGCCGTCCCGCGGAACGACCAGCTCCAGGGCTTCGCTCGACGGCAGGGTCACGGACACGGGCTCGCTCCAGCGGAAGCGGCTGGCCTCGTCGCCGAAGATCGAGTCGACCTCGACGCGCCAGGCCCCCGGCTCCACACCGCCCAGGGCGAAGCTCCCGTCAGGGCGCGTCGACGACTCGACCACGCTCCGGGGCAGCTCGTCGAGGCTGCGCGCGCCGCGCGGCCCCGCGTCGGGCAAGAGCACCAGCCAGTAGCCAGCGACCGCTTGCCCCAGGTCGTCGACGACGCGCCCGAAGACGCTCGGGGTCTCGAGCGCAGCGCTCAGGTCGACGTCTCCCTCGCGCAGCTCGACCTCGAGCTCGCCCCCGGGGGGGACGACGAAGCTCTGCGCCAGATCGGGACGCTCGCCCGACTGCACCACCACTTCGATCTTGCCCGAGGGCGCAGGGTCGAGGACGAAGCGGCCGCCTGCGTCCGTCGTCACGCTGGCGCGCGTCCCACGCACTCCGCGGCGCACGTAGACGTCGACCCGCGCGTCGCCCAGGGGCGCGCCGGCGGCGTCGCGCACGATGCCGGAGAGCCGCCCGTTGCGGGGCACGACCAGCACGCTCGTGCGCGACGTCGGGACGACCACCTCCACGTCCTCGCTCCAGCGCAAGGGATCGTCCGTGCGGTCGACGCGCAGGATCCAGGGCCCCGAGGACAGGCTCGGGAAGAGGGTCAGGCCGTCGAGGGCGTCCACCTCGCGGGTGATGGGCTCGGGCAGGGACTCGCCGGCCCGGGCATGGTTCTCGAAGCGCGGCTGGACCAGGAGCGAGTAGTGCGCGAGGGGCTCGCCGCGGTCGTCGATCACCCGCACTGTCAGGTCGGGCCGCGGCTCGGGGGTGCCCGGCCGCAGGCTCATCCACAGGGCGCCGAGCACCAGGATCAGGGCGACGGGGAGCAGCAACGACGCAGCGCGCACGGGGGGCACGTTAGCAGACGCCGGGGTAGGCTCCAGGCCCCCACCCGGCGTCGGATCGGCGCTGCTCGTTTCGTCCCCCACCCTCGCCCTCCTGACCCTGGAAGGGGCTCCGCGGGCCCCTGGGAAAGAGATCGGCCCCGTCCCGATCCCCGGTGGAGCCGAACCCGGCGGAACCCGAGATCGCCGGCTACAGTGGAGGTCTCGCCGACCTCGACCCCGCTCCGCGATGAAGACCCCCCTACTCCGCTCCGAACGCCCCCTGCTCCGTCTCTGCCTGCTTCCCCTGGCCCTCGCCACCCTGGCGGCCGGCGCCGGGGCGGCCCAGCAGGAAGCCAAGCTCGTCGCCTCCGATGCCGACGCCGAAGACACCTTCGGCTCGGCCGCCGCGACGGACGGCGAGCGCGTGCTGGTCGGCTCGCCCTTCGAGGGCGAAGCCGCCGACCTGGCCGGGGCCGCCTACGTCTACCGGCGCGTGGGTTCCGGCTGGATCGAGGAGCAGAAGCTCGTGCCCGCGAGCGCGGGCCTCGGCGACAAGGCCGGCAGCTCGGTCGCCATCGAGGGCGACCTGGCGGTGGTCGGAGCGCGTCACCGCCCGGGCGCCGGCGGAGCCCAGGCCGGGGCCCTCTTCGTCTGGCGCCGGACGGCCGGCGTGTGGGTGCTCGAGGCCACCCTCGAGGCCAGCGACGGCAGCGTCGCGGACGAGCTGGGCGCCTCCGTAGCCCTGGACGGCGGCGTGATCGTCGCCGGGGCTCCGCTGCACGATGGCCTGGGCATCGGCATCGACTCGGGGGCGGTCTACGTCTTCGAGAACGTCGGCGGCGTATGGCAGGAGACGACCAAGCTGGTGCCCGCGGACACGGCCGAGGACGACGAGTTCGGGCGCTCGGTCGACATCGAGGGCGGGACCCTCGCCGTCGGCGCCTGGGGCGACGACGACCTGGGGCTCAGCTCCGGCTCGGCCTACGTCTTCGAGGACCAGGGCGGCGGCGTGTGGGCCGAGCGCCAGAAGCTGACCGCGCGCAACGGCGCGATCGCGGACCAGTTCGGCATCTCGATCGCCCTCTCGGAGACCGAGCTGGTGGTCGGCGCCTGGGGCGACGAGGACCAGGGCGGGAACGCGGGCTCGGCCTACGTCTTCCGGCGCAACGCCATGGGCGACTTCGTCCAGCGCCAGGAGCTCTACGCCTCCGACGCCGCGCCGGTCGATCTGTTCGGAGTCCGCGTGGCCGCGGACGGCCCGCGCATCGTGGTCGGCGCCGTGGGAGCCCGGGGCGCGGCGAGCGACGCCGGTGCGGCCTACGTCTTCGAGCGCGTCGGCTCGAGCTTCGTCGAGACGGACCTCCTGAGCGCCGCGGACGGCGCCGACGGCGACGGCTTCGGGACGGTGGCCGTGGCACGCAACCTGGTCGTGGTCGGCGCGCACCAGGACACCGAGCAGGGCCCGAACACCGGCGCGGCCTACGTCTTCCGGCTGCGCGAGCCCCTGGGCCTGACCTACTGCACCTCGACGCCGAACTCGAGCGGCAACCCGGCCGAGCTCACGGCCTCGGGCAGTGTGCTGCGCGCCGACGAGGACGTGGAGCTCTTCGTCGGCTCCGCCGCCGCGGGCGTCCCCGGCCTGCTGTTCTTCGGGCCCAACGCCGTGCAGGTCCCCTTCGGCGACGGCTTCCGCTGCGTCGGCGGCCAGACGACCCGCGTCCTACCCCTGCTCGTCGTCGACCCCACGGGCAACGGCTCGCGGCGCCTGAACTTCAACGCCCCCTACGCCGCCAACCTGGTCGCGGGCAGCGCGGCCCGCTTCCAGTACTGGTTCCGTGACCAGGCCGCGATGGGCGCCGGCTTCAACCTGACGGACGGCGTCGAGCTGACCCTGCAGTAGAACTGCACCCCCCGATAGAACTGCACCCCGCAGGGCGGCTGCCCTGCGGGGTGCGTCTACCGCTGGCTACTGCTCGCGGATCAGGGCGTGAAGGTCACGCCGAGTCCGTTGGAGAGGTTGAAGCCACTGCCACAGGGCCCCATCGGGTCGCGGTACCAGCTCTGGAAGTTCCAGGTCGAGAAGGCCGCGATCTGATGCGAGGGCGGGAAGTTGGCGAAGGTGTAGGCCACGATGCCCGGACCCAGGGTCAGGGTGCCCGTGGCGCCCGAGCTCAGGATCGGGAAGAAGCGTCGCGTGCTGCCGCCGACGCAGCGCCGTCCGTCACCGAACGGGGCGTTGATCATGCTGGGTCCCATGAAGTAGAGGCCGAACTTGTTGATCGGAACCTGACTCGTGGTCAGGACCAGGTCGTCGAGGGACACGCTGCTCGACCCGGAGCCCGCCAGTAGGGCCCCCACGCCGCTCGAGTTGGCGCAACCCGCCGTCGGGTCCGGGTTGGCGCAGGGCGCGAAGGCCGAGGTGCAGAAGCAGTAGGGCGTGGCGATGACCTCGCACTCGTCCGGAACACCGTTGGTGTTCACGTCGCTCGAGACACCGGCCAGGATGTCGCAGGGGTCGTGCACGCCGTTGCCGTTGCAGTCGACGAACTCGCACACATCCGCGACGCCGTTGCCGTCACAGTCCGCCTCGCACGCGTCGGGGGTACCGTCCCCGTCGCAGTCGGCCTGGCACTCGTCGGGGACGCCGTTGCCGTCGCAGTCGGCGCTGGTCCCGGCCAGGATGTCGCACGGGTCGTGCACGCCGTTGCCGTTGCAGTCGACGA
>JAJFFA010000916.1 GCA_021776885.1 Planctomycetota bacterium | reverse complement strand
CGGCGAGCGAGCTGCAGGGGGTGATCACGAGCCTGGCCGGGGGCTTGACCCGGGCTTGACGAAGGATTCACGCGGGCTGGAAGCGGGCCAAGGGCCGATCGGGTAATCTCCCCGCCCGCTGGACCGCCGACGTTCGTCCCTGGACTTGCACCGAGACTGACCGCCTTTCGAGCGGCTGGCCTGATCCAAGCTCTCCTTGCTTCGCGTGCCCCCGCTGGGGGCCGCGAAGCTTTTCTTGTGGGTGGGGCGGCGCGTATCCTCGCGGCATGGGCGCGGGTGAAGTCGAGCTGGAGCTGACCTCGGAGGAGGGGGCGCTGCCGATCCGCAACCTGTACCCGCAGTACCTGCACGACATCGCGTCGTACGAGCACAAGCCGCCGAACGCCCACGGGGTGCTCGCCGACGACGACTCCCTGCGCACGTGGGAGGAGCTGCTCGACGGACAGGCCCCCTGGTGGCGTAACCCCGAGCACCTGTTCCCCTACCTGATCCGGGTCGACGGCAAGCCCGCCGGCTTCAACTGGATCGCGGCGGGCCCCTACGTTCCGACCGCTGGCATCGACTTCGTGGTCTACGAGTTCTTCGTCGCCCACGCCTACCGCGGAGCCGGGGTCGCCGGGCAGGCCGCGCGCGAGGGCATCGCCCGCCACCGCGGCAAGTGGGAGGTGGTGACCTGGACCACGGCGCCACGCGCCGCCGCCTTCTGGCGCAAGACCCTGCCCGCTTGCGCCAGCGGGGAGGTGGTCGAGACGGAAGAGGACCACGCCTTCGGGCGGCGGGTCGCCTTCCGCTTCTCGAATCAACACTGAGACTCCGCCTCAGACTGACGAGGCGTTGGGATCGCACGTGAGCGGCGGGTCGTAGTCGCCAGCTCCGGATGACACGCCGCTTCGCGGCTGCGATGCCTCGAGCATTACCCGCCCAGCTCAATCCAGCTCGCGTGGTCTCCATAGGTGCGCGCACTCCACAGGGGGCCGTCAAGCTGCTCGGAAGAGTCCAAGGTCCCGTCGCGGTCAGTGTCGTGGAAGATCACAATCCCAGACGGGCCATCGTTGGGTTCGGAGAAGATCCAATAGAGATAGCCGTCATTGACATGATCGCCGCTCAGGGCAACTTTGTAATCGTTCACTAGCCCCGCGGCGACGGGCACGCCGTCCGTATTGGGGGTAGCCGCGAAGACTCTTGCCATGCCGACGGAGCTGAGGTTGAAAGACCACAGGTCTTTCTGCTCGTGAAACTGAACGAACACTGAACGGGGGTCGCCGCGATTGGGCAGGATGTGTGCGACGAACCGGCGCGCCGGGTCCTTGTCGTTGAACAGTGTTGTCTTGCTTGCAACCGGGACGTAGGCGTCCGGCATGATCGGGTCTCCGCCGCCGACGGGATAGATGGGCGGCAGGACTCGAGGCTGTCCGAATGTCCAAAGCT
Source organism: Planctomycetota bacterium (assembly GCA_021776885.1). Taxonomy (GTDB): domain Bacteria; phylum Planctomycetota; class UBA1135; order UBA1135; genus JAJFFA01. The sequence goes on along the minus strand of JAJFFA010000916.1, from coordinate 3,969 downwards.
GAATCTCGGTTTCTCCACGAGTCGTGACCCCGGCCACGATCAGCTCGTTCGGTGCATGGCTCCGCACTTCAGTGGGCCAGAAAGCCGTGGCCTCACGCTGCGTGTTGGAATGCTTGCGGCCGTCCGGAAGTGTCCAGCTCAGGTGAACCCGAACTTGCTTTCCAGCGAAAGAATAATCTACTGAGGCCTCGACTTCTGAACCCGCGAGTTCGAGTGACGTGGGGCTCTTGAAGCCCTGATAGCGCGCCGGATCGTTCGGGCGGTCGAATCCCTGCGCCAGTGCACTCTGGGCCAGGAAGTGGCCGAGGGCGAGCGTCGTCCATACCATCACGCTAGAGCTACGTGCAATCGTGCGTCGCATCTGTGTGCCTCAGTCGCCCGACGTTCCGGCGCTGGCGACGTTCGCGAGCAGGTCGCGGAAGGCGAACAGGTTGAGGGAGATGCCGTAGAAGTTCTTGTCGTCCGAGGCCAGGGTGCCGGCGCCGAGGTCGACGTCGTAGAAGGCGCGGCCGAAGAGCACGGCCAGGTCGGGGGAGATGTCGAAGCCGATCCCCGCCACCTGGGCGCTGCCGTCGATGCCGCCGCCGTCGAGCTGCGGGGCCGAGAGGCCGTAGAAGACCGAGAAGCGGTTGAGGAAGCCGGCGCGCTCCTCGATCACGCGCCACTTCTTGCCGTCGTAGCCCTTGGCCGTCGAGGCCTCGGCCAGGGACTCGCGCTCGTCCTCGTTGAGGGACGCGTTCTCGTCCAGCGCACGGGTGAGTCGGCGCGTGAACTCCGGGCTGAGGCCGACCTCGCGGGACTCGAGCAGGCCCTCGAGGCGCTTGGCCGCGGTCCTGAATTCGAGGTCGGCGGGCGCTCCGCTGTCGGCGGCGTTCATGGCTTGCAGCTTGCTCTTGCGCTCCGTTTCGTCGCTGGCGAGAACGGTCTGCAGGTCGCCCCGATCCCTGCGATCGAGCTGCTCGACGTCGGGATCCGACTGGGCGGCCGAGTACCAGCGCCCCAGGGGATAGGCCTTGAAGCTGACCACCGTGCCCGAGGCGTCGTCGTTCACGCCATCGCGCGTGTTGGGCACGAAGCCGAAGCCCACGCCGATGTCGAAGAAGCCCGGGGGCTCGACCTCGTCGTAGCGCAGCTTGACGGGCTCGAGGCTGCCGCCGGGACCGGCGCACGCGGGGACGAGAGCGAGGGCCAGGAAGAGGGGCAGGAGGTAGCGCATGTTCAGGGCTCCAGGGTCCAGCGGTCCTTCGTCCGCGGATCGCTCTTGAAGTTCCAGAAGGCGGGCTTCCAGAAGTCGAAGTCGTTGAAGTCCCCGTGGTCGCGCGGCTGATCCGCGGGCTCGCGTCCGAAGCCGCGGATCGAGATGCGCTGGCGCACGTCGTCGCTCAGGTCGTCGATCACGGGCAGGACTCGCATCACGTTGTCCCACTTGCCCAGGGTGCGATCGAGCTCGGACTTCTGGTTCACGACGTAGCTGTCGATCCAGTCGAGCAGGCTGCCGTGGGGGAAGAAGCCGTAGCCGTAGCGGTCGTTGCTCTCGGACTCGGGGTGCAGGGTGAGGCTGTAGAAGTGGGTGAACTCATGCTGCATCACGTAGACGAGCGTCGTGTCGGCGAAGTCCTTGATGCTGCAGGCCGCGCCCATGAAGACGATTGTCTCGTAGATGAACTCCGGGTGCCGGCGGATCAGCTCATTGGCCACCATCGTGCCCATGCTGTGGGCCACGAGGGTGATGCGGAAGGCGTCGTCGCGCCCGTCGATCTGCGCCAGTCGCTCCCGTTCCTCGGCGATCTGGCGCTCGAGGGACGCGCAGGCTCTCGGCTCGGCGTCGCCGCGCATCCGCTCGCAGCCGTGCAGGGCGTGCTGCTGACGCAGGTTGTGGAGCTTGGCCGCCGCGGCCTGCAAGGACGTCGCCCCGCCCTCGCCCGCGCGCGGCTGCAGGGCGCGCATCAGGCGCGAGAGGGCGCCGGACAGCTGGCGCTCCTTCGAGTCGAAGTCGCTGTCCCACAGGAAGAGCACCCGCGCGCGGCGCTCCATGTTGCGGAAGGCCGGCAGCCCGATGGCATCCAGGAGCGGCGTGGTGAGGATGCGCGCGATGCCCGGGATCAGGGCCGTGACGAAGAGCTCGGTCTGCTCGGCTGCGCTGCGCGCCTCTCCCTGGCGGTCGACCCAGGCGCTCGCCTCCCAGTCCTGCGGACGCGGCTCGGGCTGGTTCGGCACGAAGAGCTCGGCCAGGCCCTTCGAGCTCTGGTTCCAGAGGGTGATCGGCAGCCGCGCCAGGGCAGCGCCGAAGTCGGCCAGCAGCACGAAGGGGATGGTGACGGCCGCGCGCAGGGGCTCGGCGCGCCCGTGGCGGATGCGCACCAGGTGGTCGGCGTAGGAGGTGAACATCCCCGTCTCCCAGTTGACGAAGATCGGGTAGGGGTCCTCGTCGGAGAACTTCGCGAGGTCGCGCTTGGCCGCGTGCACCGCCTTGTCCAGGGAGACCAGGCCGCCGTGGATGTAGATCAGGACGTGCTTGCGGTCGCCGATGCCATCGACGATGGCCTGGATCTGGCGGTCGAAGTTGGCGCGCGGCTGGGTCTCCTTGCCGACCAGGAGGGGCAGGGTTCGGCCGTCCGGGTCGACGCACAGCATGTGTGCGTACTCGTGCGGCGTGACCCGCAGCTTCGAGGCGCAACCCGACGCCAGGGCCAGGAGCAGCAACGGCAGCAGGATTCGGACGATCCGCGGCATGGGGAAGCTCGATGGAGGGGGTGGCCAGGCAGGTGCCACAGGAACTGGAACGCGAACGCGCGTTGGGCCCGTGGCCTGTCCTCCGTTTTTTTCCCCGCCGGCAGGGCGGTTTTCCCAGAGTCGGGACGCGGGTCAGGGTTCCAGCACGAAGGGCCGGCCCTGGCGGTAGAGGGCCAGGCGCGCCTCGACCTCCGCGGCGCTGGCGTCGTCCCCCGCCGCGGCGTAGAAGCGCAGGGCGGCGCCGGCGTGATCGATCGCCTCGGCCATGTGCCCCGCGCTGGCCAGGGCCGCGGCCAGGGTGTCGAGGTGGGCCGGGTTCGAGAAGGACGTCAGCTGATTGAGGCGCGTCGCCAGGTTCGCCGCGCGCGGGCCGTCGCGCAGGCTCGAGTCGGGGGACGTGGCCAGGCTCCAGGCCAGGTACGAGAGGGCGCCGATGTGATCCGGGCTGACGCTGATGGCGCCCTGCAGGGCGGCGATCGATTCGCGCTCGCGTCCGATGCGGCCCAGGGCGATGGCCAGGTTGTAGCGCGCTTCGAAGAAGGCGGGAGCCAGGTCGATGGCGCGCTCGTAGCGCCCGAGGGCCTCGCCGGCGCGGCCGAGCTCAAGCAGCACGTTGCCCAGCCCCGACTCGGACTGCCAGTCGTTGGGGTCGCGCTCGAGGGCGCGCTCGAAGAGCCCCTCCGCCTCCTCGAGCTGGCGCGTCTCGGCCAGGGCGATGGCCAGGGAGCGCAGCACGTAGGGGTCGTCGGGCCAGGTCTCGAGGCTGGCGCGCAGGTGCGCGATCGCCGCGTCGCGGTCGCCGCGCAGACGATAGACCTCGCCCAGTCGCGCGCGCGCATCGCGGTGGCCCAGGGACTCCGCGCGGCGCAGGTGGCGCTCGGCCTCGTCGAGCTTCTGTTCCTCGATCAGGAGCTGCGCCAGGGACAGCTCGTACTGGGCGCGGTAGTGCTCGGGGCGGTCCAGGCCGAAGGCCGCGTTGATGCGTCCGGTCGCGATGGACACGCCCAGGGCCAGGGCCAGGCCCTGGGCCAGGCGCGGTGTGTCGCGCCAGTGGACCAGGCGCGACACGATCCAGCCGCCGATCCAGGCGGCGACGGGCAGGGCCGGAGCGCGGTAGCGCGGCGAGTACCAGAAGATGCAGACCACGGCGAGGGGCACGAGGAAGAGGGTCGCGGCGGCGAATACGTCACGGGAGCCCGTGCGCAGCGGGTCGCGGCGCGCTGGGCCGCGGCGCGC
>JAJFFA010000915.1 GCA_021776885.1 Planctomycetota bacterium | reverse complement strand
CGGCGCCGGCCGCCGCCTTCGCCCTCGCGGTTCTCGAACTCGAGACGTGGGAAGAGCCGTGACTCGACGTCGAGGCCCAGGCCGCGGGCGATGGTCTCGTGCTCGAGCTCCCAGCTGTCGCCCTCGTCCAGGTCCGCGTCCTGCGGCAGGAGTGCGTCGAGGAACAGCTCGGGGCGCAGGAACTCGAGGGCGTTGTCCTGGTCGGGCAGGTCACCCTCGACCACCTCGATCTCGACCTCGCCGTCCTCGTCGAGCGTGAACTCGAGGATCACGCCGGCCCACTCGCTCTCGCGGTCCAGGGTCCGATCCTCGCCGCCCAGGTTCAGCTCGAACTCGCCCTCGACATCGCCGAAGGCGCGGCGCACGTGGGTCGGACCCGCGTCGCTCCCGGCCAGCCAGGTGTCGACGTACTCGACGCGGCGCGTCTCGCTCGAACCGCCCCCTGGGCCGCCGTCGGGCATCTCGACGGGCTCGCCATCGCGCAGCATCTCGAAGGACGTCGTCTCGAGCGAGAAGGAACTCTCGCTCACCACCGAGAGCGAGCGTTCTTCGCTGTAGTCGGTCGCGAGGCCCGCCGCGCCGAGGGCGCCGAGGGCAGCGAGGGGGAGCAAGAGGCAGAGTTGTTTCATGGGAACGATGAGGCTCAAAGGCCTCTCTCCGGGTTCACTTTAGCGTACAACCCCTGGGCCGCCCACGCGTTCCGTGGGGATCGCCGGCAACTCTTGTGTCCATCCCAGATCTGCCCGTCCGTGCCATGACCCGCACCCGAGCGAAGGGGGCCGAGGCCCTCGCGAAGTTCATCGATCTATCACCTTCGCCGTTCCACGCCTGCCAGGAAGCCGCGCGCCTGCTCGCGGAAGCGGGCTTCCAGAGCGTCGAGGAGTGCGACCCGTTTCCGCAGGAAGCCGGGGCCTACTACCTCGTGCGCGGCGGCACCCTGGTGGCCTGGAGCGACGCGGGCCACTCGCCGCTCGAGGCGGGCTTCCGCGTCATCGGCGCGCACACCGACAGCCCCAACCTGCGCGTCAAGCCGCAGCCGGACCGCTCGGTCGCCGGCTACCGCCAGCTGGCCATCGAGGTCTACGGGGGCGCGCTCTACAACTCCTGGCTCGACCGCGACCTGGGAATGTCGGGGCGGGTCTACCTGCGCGACGCTGAGGGCGCGCGGCCCGAGCTCTTCCGCGTCGAGCGTCCCATCGCGCGCGTGCCGCAGCTCGCGGTCCACCTGCACCGCACCGTGAACAGCGAGGGGCTGCTGCTCAACCCCCAGACGCAGCTCACGCCCGTGTGGGGGCTCGCGCGCAGCGATGCAGCGGGCTTCCAGGCCTGGCTCGCGGAGCTCGTCGGCGCCGAGCCCGGCGACGTTCTGGCCTGGGACGCGATGCTGCACGACCTGACGCCCTCGACGCTGGCGGGTGAGGACGACGCGTTCCTCTTCGCGCCGCGCCTCGACAACCTGTGTTCGAGCTGGTCGGCCCTCGGGGCCCTGCTCGAGAGCGCTGCGGCGCCGCAGTCCGGCCCGCTGCCGGTGGTGGCGCTCTTCGACCACGAGGAGATCGGCAGCAACACGGCGCGCGGAGCGGGCAGCTCGGTGCTGCGCGTGGTGCTGGAGCGCATCGCCCTGGCCAAGGGGCTCTCGCGCGAGGAGCTCTTCCGCGCCGTGGCCCAATCGATCTGCCTCTCGGCGGACATGGCCCACGCGGCTCACCCCAACTACCTCGAGAAGCACGACCCCGAGCACCTGGTGCACATGAACCGCGGTCCGGTGATCAAGGTCAACGTCAGCCAGCGCTACGCCAGCGAGGCCGAGACCGAGGCCATCTTCCAGCGCGCCTGCGAGCGCGCCGAGGTGCCCTTCCAGAAGTACTCGCACCGCAACGATCTCATGTGCGGCTCGACCATCGGACCCCTGAGCGCGGCGAACCTGGGCATGCGCACGGTCGACGTCGGTGGGGCTCAGCTCTCGATGCACTCGGCGCGCGAGATGTGCGGCGCGCACGATCCGGACCTGATGACCCGCGCCATGGCCGCGTTCCTGGAGTGAACGTGCCCCTGCTCGAAGAGGTCGGCCACGCCGCCGCGGCCGCCGACCCGGCCGGGGCGGGCCCGCTGGCGACGACCCTGATCGGGCTGGTGCTCGTCGCGACCTTCGTCTGCATCGCCTTCGAGTGGCTGCACAAGACCCTCGCCGCCCTGTGCGGCGCGGGCCTGGCGGTGATCCTGGCCCTGGTCTTCGGCGTCTACGGAGGTGCCGGCTACGACGCGGTCCACGGCTTCGTGCACCACGACCTGTCCGTGATCGGCGTGATCGTCGGCACCTCGATCCTGGTCGCGATCGCGGCCGACTCGGGCCTGTTCCACTTCCTGGCGGTCAAGATCGTCAAGGCCACGGGCGGCCGCCCCACGCTGCTGCTGCCCGCGATCTTCGCCGCCACCCTGGGCTTCGTCACCTTCCTGACCATCGCGCCGGGCGTGCTGATCATGTCGTCCCTGGTGCTGGTCATCACCAAGGCCCTGGACGACGACCCCAAGCCGTACATCCTGGCCGTGGCCATCGGCGCCAACTCCGGAGCGCTGATGACCTTCGCGTCGGGCATCCCGACGCTGATGATCGGGACCAGCGCCGGGATTCCGTACGTGCACTTCCTCATGGTCTCGATGCCCCTGGCCCTGCTCTCGGCCGCGATCGCGTGGCTGGTCGTGCGCCTGGTGTACGCCAAGTCACTGGCGGCCGGGGCCTCCGCCGAGGTGCGCGCGATCCAGGTCGCGGGCTTCGACGAGTGGGCCCTGGTGCGCGACCGCAAGCTCTTCGTGCGGGCAGTGCTGATCCTGGGCGTGACGATCGTCGGCTTCGCCCTGGCCCAGACCCTGGGCGTGGGCCTCGACTTCGTCGCCTTCTGTGGCGCGTGCCTGGCCCTGCTCTTCTCCGGCCTCGAGCCGGACAAGGCCATCGCCAAGGTCAAGTGGAGCGTCGTGCTCTTCTTCGTCGGTCTGTTCATCCTGATCGGCACGGTGCAGGCCACGGGCCTGCTCGAGGTCCTGGCCCACGGCATCCACGACCTCTCGGGCGGCAGCACCACCATCGCCATCCTGGTGGTGGTGCCCTTCGTCTTCGTGACCGCCGGCATCGTCGACAACATCCCGGTGGCGGCGACCATGATTCCGGTGGCCAAGACCATGATCGCCGCGGGGATCACTGCCGAGCCCCTGTGGTGGTCCCTCGTGGCCGCGACGAACCTGGGCGGCAACCCGACCCCCGTGGGCAGCATCGCGGCGGTGATCGCCCTGCACGCCCTCGACAAGGAGCGCGGGATCAAGATCGGCTGGGGCGAGTACCTCAAAGTGGGGGGGCTCGTGACCGTGCTTCAGATCGTGCTGGTCCTGGCCTACATCCACATGTTCCGCACCCTGGGCCTGTTCCCCTCCCTGTGAGCTAGCGATGGACCTGACCGAAGCCAGCGACGACGAGTTGCGCAACAGCATGCACGCCTTCGAGGCGGCCCTGGGCGCACTGCACCAGGACCTCGAGCCGCCCCTCTGCTCGCGCGTGCTGCTGGCGCTCGACGGCTCGAACCAGGACGCAGCCAGCGAGGGCCTCGCACACGCCCTGACCGAGCGCACCGGCGCGCGCCTCGAGGTCTGGCGCGCCGGCGGGCAGGACGAGCGCGCGGCCGACCTGATCCTCGAGCGCGCCAACGCGTTGAACGCCGACCTGATCGTGCTCTGCGCTCCCTTCCGCGACGACTTCTCCGCCCTCGGCAGCGACAGTGTCGGCACGCACCTCGACCTCCTGATGGCACGCTCGCCGCACCCGATGCTCGTCATCCGCGATCCGGCCCTGGCGAGCCCGCGCTGCTTCGAGCGCGTGCTGCTGCCGATCGTCCTGCGCTCGAGCGAGCAACAGGCCGCAGCGGCCTGGGCCCTGCGCGCCGTCGCCCCGGGCGGCTCGATCGGCATCGTCGCGGTCATCGACGAGGAGCTCGTGCGCCGTGCGGCGTGGCTCGAGGGCGACGCGGACTTCGCTTCCCTGTCCGAGGAGGAGCTCGCCGGCCTGCGCGAGCCCAAGAACGCGGGCCTGATCGCCGCCGTCCAGCGCTACGCCTCCCGCGAGCACCTCGGCTGCAGCGTGCGGGTGCGCCAGGGCGAGGTCGTCCCGACCCTGATCGAGCTGGCCGGGACCGGTCCCCACATCGTCGTCGTCCCCTGCCCCCGGGACCCGGCCCAGGTCGAGTTCCACCGCGTCCAGTCCCTGGTGCGCGCCTCGTCCTGGCCGGTCTGGATCGTCTAGCCGGGCCAAGGCCCGCTGGGACGTCCTCCGGGGGGCCCGGGCGGGATCCAGCCTCCCGAGCCCGAAACTTCACCCGATTCCCGGGCTACAGACGGCGCCTGGCCCCGTCCTCGGCTGTGTGCCCAGCCCCGCGCGAGAAACACGGACCCGAAGGCGGTCCACAGGAGCCCTGGAGGCCGTGCCAGGATGGGGGTCGGATGCCGGAACGTCCGCCCCTGCCCGGATCCCCCGGCGCGCCGGGCGGCGCCGCGCACCCTCCCGGAACCTGGCCATGATGTCCGACCTCCTCGATGAACGCGCCCTCGTCACCCGGGCGCGGAGCGGGGACCGGGACGCCTTCGACACCCTGGTTCGGGCCCACTTCAGCCGCGTCTACTCCGCCCTGTTCCGCCTCGACGGCACCCACGAGGACGCGGAGGACCTGGCCCAGGAGGCCTTCGGCCGGGCCTTCGGCTCCCTCGAACACTTCCGCGGCGACG
>JAJFFA010000914.1 GCA_021776885.1 Planctomycetota bacterium | reverse complement strand
CCAGGACGATCGACGCTCCACCGCGGGCCAGCAGGACCGAGGTCTGTTGCCCGTCGCTGACCGAGACCGTGAACAGGTCACTGCCCCCCTGGAAGCCCTCGGCGTTCACGAAGGAGCCGTCGAAGTGCAGCACGCTGCGGCCTTCGGGGTAGCGGATGACCTGCTCGATCCCCGCCTCGGCGCTGCCCGCCGGCGAGGTGCCCGCGGCCGAGACCTCGCACCACTGGGCCAAGGACGTCGGCATGCCGGCGTCCGCTTCGGCCAGGCCGCGGATCACGTGACCGTTGCCGAAGAAGGTCGTCCAGGCGCCCCCCGGCGCGCTTCCCGGCGCCTGGTCCTCGAAGTCCCCGTCGACGATCGAGTCGAAGGCCTGGATCACCATGCTCGTCGTGTCCTGTCCCCCCGGGCCGTCGACGGTGAGCTGCACGCTGATGTCCCCGCCCGCGCTGTAGGTCTGGGTCGGTGGGACCTGGAACACCGAAGTCTGGCCGTTGCCGAAGTCCCAGAACCAGCTGTCGGGCGCCCCCGTCGAGTCGTCCGTGAAGGTCACCTCGAAGGGCACCGTGCCCCCGTCGAGCGACGCACTGAACGCCGCCTGCGTGGGCTCGAAGACCTGGACCAGGTCCGCCTCGACGGCCAGGTCGTCCCCGCCGGGCCCCGAGGTGCGCAGGCTGACCGTGTAGTTGCCGGGCAGCAGGTACTCGTGCAGCGGGTTCTGGACGTCGGAGGTGCAGTTGTCGCCGAAGTCCCACATCCAGCTGTCGGGTGTCCCGGCCGAGGTGTCGGTGAACTGCACCTCGAAGGGCGCGGCGCCCGTCGGCGGGTCGGGGTCGGTGATGAAGCTGGTCAGCGTGCCCGGGAAGACCTGGATCGCGTCCGCGAGGACCCTGACGCTCGAGCCCCCGGGGCCCGAGACGCGCAGGGTGATCGTGTACACGCCTTCCGAGTCGTAGGTCGTCGTCGGGTTCTGCAGGGCCGAGACCTCGCCGTTCTCGAAGTCCCAGGACCACGAGGTCGCCCCGCTCGACTGGTCGACGAAGGACACGGTCAGGGGCGCCACGCCGCTGGCGGCCGAGATCGAGAAGGCCGCGTTGACCGCGGTCACAGGAGCCTCGCCACCCCCGCTGGAGCAGGCAGGAAGCAGGCTGAGGGCGAGGAAGAGGCCAGAACGCAGGGGGCGGGCGGAGCTCATATGAACCTGAACGCTAAAGCGGAGGGGATCCGATCAGCGTAACCCGAGATTCCTGGTCCGTGGGGGCCGGGATGACTCGCCCCTTTGGCCCCTGGGCCTTCTGGGGCCAAAAGGGGCGCCCCTACTCCTGCAGCGCCCCGTTGTCGATCCAGACGCGGACCAGCTCGATCAGCTCGTCCGGCACGGCGTCGAGTCCGTCGGGCATGCGATTCAGGCCGCAGGTCGCGCCCTGCATGACCTGCACGATCAGGCTGCCCGCGGCATTCCCGGCGGAGACGAAGGGCGTCACCGGCGGGCAGTTGCGGCTGTCGTTGAGCAGCTCGAAGAACAGCGCGTCGTCGTCGTTCCCCATGTTGAAGCCCGCGGTGTTGGCGCCGCCTGGAGCGTGGCACGGCATGCAGCGCGCGCGCAGCACGCCTGCGGCGCGCCCGAAGTCCGTGGTCGGCAGGGGCGCCTGGTCCTGGACGAAGGACAAGAGCGGGGTCAGGGAGGTGGCGTTGAGTCCGGCGTGGTTGTCGTCGGCGCCCAGGTTCCTGGACTGGGTCAGGAAGCCCACGAAGTAGCGACCCGTATCGAGGGGCGAGGCCAGGGCGGCCGCCACGGGCAGGATCGTGCCACGGTCGCCGAAGGCCCCCGACGGGCTCACGCTGAGGGCGGAGACACGCACTCCGCCCGAGCCGGCGAGGAAGCCGTCGAGGAAGGCGAGCATCACGTCCGGCGCACTGTTCTCGTCCCCGCTGGCGAACTGGAAGATGCCGAAGTCGGGGTCGGGCGGCTGCTGGAAGGCGGTGTCGAGGTTGGTGGCGTCCGTCTCGTAGACGAGGCGATCGGGGCGGCCGGCGAAGTGCGGCGCGCGCGAGCCGCTGTCGGGCAGGTTGCGCTCGCCCGACAGCCCGAGGGCCAGGCTGACCTTCGAGGTGGAGCGCACGGGGGAGTTGTTCGGAACCCCGACGAAGTCGTGCAGGAAGATGTTCGTCCCGACGCCGGCGCCACTCGGGAGCGCGGCTGCGTCGAGCTCGTTCTGCGAGGTGAACGCAACCAGGATGCGCTCGTCACCTTGCAGGATCACGTCAGGCTCGAAGCTGGCGTTGACGTCGCCCTCGCCCGCCGCGCCGTTGGTCTGGCTGGCGCGCTGCGGAAAGTCGGGCTCGAGGGCCAGGGGCGCCTCCAGCAGGCGCGAGAAGTAGACGTCGTCCCGCAGGTTGACGTCACTGACCCCGACCTGCGTGCCCGCATCGTCGGTGACGAAGGCGACGACCCGCCCGGACGGGTCGATGGCCACGTCGCTACAGACCTGGCTGGCCTCGCTGACGCGAGTGATCTCGTTGCCGACCAGATCCCGCACCAGGATCGCACCCGGGGAGCCGGGGCCGCCGATGTTGGTCGCCGAAGACACGAAGGCGACGCGGGCGCCGGCGTTCGCCGCCCCGGTGCTCGACTCGAGGGAGCTGATGGCGGGCCGCGACGAGTCGTTGTTGCCGGCGAGCATGCCGGTCCCGTCGCGGGAGACCAGCTCGACACTGTTGTAGGTCAGGCGGATGTTGCCCTGGGTGTCCGCCAGAACGTCGAGCGTCGCGCGATAGACCTGACTGTCCCCCGAGACGGCCGAGCCGACGATGTCCGTCGCCGCGGAGGCGTAGACGATGTAGAGCGCGCCTGCGACGCCGCCCACGGCGGGGTCGAAGGCGGGGTCGGGGACGTAGGCCGCGTCGGGCTGGACGCTGGCCGCGTTCGGCGCCTGGGCGGGGGCGCCGGAGTTGCGGCTGACGAGGGCCACGTCGACGATCGCACGGCGCGTGTCGTTGGGGCCGCCGCACAGGAAGGCGCCGATCTCGCCCAGGAAGGCCGCGCGGCCCCCGGGCACCGTGCGCCGGCGACCGTCGCCGTCGAAGGGCTCCACCAGACCGTCGTGGTCGTCGTCCGCGGGACCGAAGGGTCCTCCGACCACCGTGCGCGAGGGCACGATGCCGCCGGCCAGGGCCCAGGTCACGCGTCGGTCGCGGGCGAAGTGATCGTCGGCCGCGTTGCGCGCACGGTCCGCGAGCTCGGCTGTCGTGAGCAGGCGGAAGTCCGCGGTGAGGTCGGGGATCGGGTTGCGCCAGCCCCGGTTGAGCGCCGAGCCCTGCCCGCCTGTCGCGTCGAGCACCGACTGATGGCACGCCAAGCAGCTGTTCTCGTTCGTGTTCTGGAAGCTGCCACTGCCCGGCTGGGGCGCGCCCAGCATCTCCGGGTGCGTGCTGCCCAGGAAGACCGTCGTGGCCGGCGCCGTGATCCCGGGCTCCCTCGACAGGCTGTGGCAGCTCACGCAGCGCGCGTGTCGGAACTTGCCGGCCAGGGAGTAGCTGAACGCGCTCTGGTCGACCAAATCCTCGACCACCGCGGCGACGAAGATGTCGCTGACGCCGTTGGTGTCCGCGAGCCCGTCACGATCCAGGAAGCGGTTCGAGCCGGGGACACCCGCGTCGTCAGCGGGCGCGTCGGTCTCGAAAACGTAGAAGGCGACCTGGCGGTCCGGCGCTCCCCCCGGGGCGTCGATCACGCCGCCCGCCGCGGCCTGGTTCGTGATCTGGGCGCGCACGAGCTCGCCCATCGGACCCGGCACCGGACTGAACAGCTGGAAGCCGAAGAACAGACCCGTCGTGACGTTGCCGCTCTCCGAGCCGACCGGCGAGTTGGTGCAGGCTTCGAAGCTCCCGAGCCCGCTGCTGCACGCGGACAGGATGGCCGTCGGAGCGAGGACGAGAGCAGTCGTGAGCGTGCGCATCCAGGAATTGTACGGTCCCGCGACCGCCGTGCGCCCGACCCCGCTCTCGGAGCGTCAGAGCCACTCGTAGCGGCGGCGCTTGGACACACCGGGCAGGCGTGCCCAGCAGGCGGCCAGGACTGCCGCCGCGACCACCATCAGGAGCTCCGAGCGCAGGAGTGGCGAGCGGAAGGGCCACTCGAAGAACGGGGTCGGCGCCGCGTGCAGCGCGTGCAGCCCGATCACGAAGAACAGGTTGCGGGTGCGGACGTAGACCAGGCCGTAGACGAGCCCCCAGAAGACCAGCGCGCCCTGGCCCTGCAGCCCACCCAGGAACGACCCGTAGTCCCCGGCCGCCAGCGCCTCGGGCAGCTGGGCCAGGGCGAAGGCCAGGGCAGCGACCAGCAGGGCCGTCGAGGTGCCGCCGCGGGCCAGGCGGCGCTGGAAGTACAGCAGGCAGTGAGCCAGGAGGAAGCCGCGGAACACGACCTCCTCCGCCAGGGCCAGGCCGAACAGCTGGCCCAGGAACTCCCCCACGGGGAAGCCGGCGGACTCGGAGCGCCAGACGCCGCCCACACTCGGGTGGCCGCCGGCGATCAGGGTTCCGGCGATCGCGAGCAGCTGCGCGCCCAGCCACAGGGACGCGGCGTAGCCCAGCCCCACGGGCAGCGTGCCCAGGCGCAGGCCCACATCGCGCGGGGCGAAGCCGCCCAGAACCACGATCACCAGCAGCCACTCGACCAGGAGCGCCAGGAGCCCGCGCACCAGCCCCGACTGCACCAGCCCACCTGTGTCGAACAGCCAGGTCTCGAACAGCCCGCGCGGTGTGAGCCACAGCCCCGAGGCGAAGCCGACCGCGAGGATCGCCACGAAGAGGGCGATCACCACTCGACGCGGTGCACGCCGCGTCACGTAGAGATCGCCTTTCACCGCCGATCAGCGCCCGCGAGCGGGCGCCGCTCCTTCCATCAACACTGGCTGAAGCCGCAGGAGTGGCACTTCACGCAGCCCTCCTGGAAGGCGAGGATCCCCGAGCACGACGGGCACTTGAGCTTGTACTGCGCCACGTTGCGCGGCGACTTGCCAGGGACACGGGGTGCGGGTGCCGCTGCTTCGCTGGTGTTCTCGGCGCTGACGCGACCGAGCAGCAGCGCCTCCAGGCCGTGGGCGTTCTTGGCCTCGAGGTAGCGCGAGAGCGCGGTGGCCAGACCGTCGGCGAGGGACATGATGCGCCCGTCCTTGGTCGGAACCGTGAGGCTCGAGCCGATGCCCGAGAGCTGGCTGATCGCCTTGTTCAGGCTACCGTTCGAGCGCAACCACATGGACAGGATGCGGCAGATGGCCTCGAGGTCCGAGTTGGCCACGTCGCCACCCTTGCCGAGCTGGGCGAAGACCTCGCGCTCGCGCCCCGACTGGGGCTCGACCGAGACCTTCACGTGCATGTTGCCGAAGGGCGTCATCTGGCGGATGCGCAGGCAGCTCATGATCTCGGGCAGCTTGATCGGCGAGAGGCCGCCCTCCTCGTCCATGCGCAGCCCGTCGAGCAACGCCGTCGTGTCCGCGACCGGAGCCGGCGTAGCTGCGGCGGCATCGTCCGCCGACGCCTTGAGCGCCATGGGCTGCATCTCACGGCAGCCGTCGCGGTAGACCGTGACGCCCTTCACGTCGAGGTCGATGGCCAGCTCGTAGATCTCGCGCACGTCGTCGACGGTCGCCTCGCGCGGGAAGTTGATCGTCTTCGAGATCGAGGAGTCGCAGTGGCGCTGGAAGGCGCCCTGCATGCGCATGTGCCACTCGGGGCTGATGTCGTGGGCCGTGACGTACACGCGCTTGTGCTCGTCGGGCACGGCGTCGATGTGCTGCAGACTGCCCTCTTCGAGGATGGTCTCGAGCATGCCCTCGGACCAGTAGCCCGCGTCCTTGGCGTCCTGCTCGAAGACGTAGTTGACCTCGCGCATCACCGTCGGGTTGCCCTGGGTGTCCTTCATGACCTGGCGCTCGAAGGCCAGGCTGAACATGGGCTCGATGCCGCCGGAGCAGTCCGCGATGATCGAGATCGTGCCCGTGGGCGCGACGGTCGTCGTGTAGGAGTTGCGCAGGCGCCGTCCGTTCTTCTCCCAGTCCGAGCCCTCCCAGGCCGGGAAGGGACCGCGCTCGTCGGCCAGGATCTCCGAGGCCAGGTGCGACTCGTCGTTCAGGACCTGCATCACGCGCTCACCGAAGGCGCAGCCCTCGACCGAGTCGTAGGGGATGCCCAGCTTGTAGAGCGAGTCGGCGAAGCCCATCACGCCCAGCCCGATGCGGCGCGTGGTCTTCGACATGTTGTCGATCTGCGGCAGCGGGTAGCGGTTGACCTCGATCACGTTGTCGAGGAAGCGTGTCGTGGTGTGGATCACCGACTTGTACGACTCCCAGTCGAAGCGCGCCTCGTGGCCCTCACCCTCGATGAAGCGCCCGAGGTTGATCGAGCCCAGGTTGCACGAATCGTAGGCGTGCAGCGGCTGCTCGCCGCAGGGGTTCGTGGCCTCGATCAGGCCCACGTTCTTGATCGGGTTCTTGGCGTTGATGCGATCGATGAAGACGATCCCCGGCTCGCCCGAAGCGTGGGCGTGGGAGGTGATCAACCCCCACAAGTCGCCGACGGTCCAGAAGTCGCCCGTCTTCTTGCCAGCGGCGTCCGTCTTCGCGAGCTGGGTCCACTCGCGCGTGCGCGGATTCTGGACCTGGTGCACGGTGTTCGGAGCGCGGCGCACATCGTCGATGAAGCGGTCCGTGACCGCGACCGAGATGTTGTAGTTGGTCAGGCGCGTGGGGTCGTCCTTGAACGTGATGAAGCGCGCGATGTCCGGGTGGTCGACGCGCAGGATGCCCATGTTGGCACCGCGCCGGAAGGCGCCCTGCTGGATCGCGTCCGTGGCCTTCGAGAAGACCTGGATGAAGGACAGGGGGCCTTCGGTGGTGCCGCCCGAGGTGCGCACCAGGTCACCGGCGGGGCGCAGGCGCGAGAAGCTGACGCCGGTGCCGCCGCCGGCCTTCTGGATCAGCGCCGTGGCCTTGATCGAGTCGAAGATGCCCTCGATCGAGTCCTCGACCGGCAGCACGAAGCAGGCAGAGAGCATGCCCATCTCGCGCCCGGCGTTCATCAGGGTCGGGCTGTTGGGCATGAACAGCTTGTCCGCCATGAGCGAGTAGAAGTCGCGCGCCACGGCCAGGGACTGCTCCGGCGTACCGCCGGGGAAGCGCTCCTCCGCCCGCCCGATATGCGTCGCCACGCGCCAGAACAGCTGGGCCGGGGTCTCGGTCAGCTCGCCGGCCTCGGACTTCTTCAGGTAGCGCCGCTCGAGGACCGTGCGCGCATTGGCGGTCAGGTCGGGCTGACCGAGATCGGCCGGCGGGTCGACCGCGGTCAGGAGGGCCAGGGCTTGGCTGTCCCCTCCTTGCTCGTTCCCGGTGCGGTCAGTGGCGGTCGGGGACATCGATCCGGGGCGCTGGGCGGTGGGATTCAAAGACTTCGACTCCTCCTAGGGGCCCCGTAGGGCTGGCATTGCGGCGGGCCATGGGGTTGGGCCTGGGCGCTCGAGCCTTGCGGTGGACTCGAGCGCGGGCGGGCACCACCCGAGGGGCGATCCTGCAGCGGGTCACCCCGGGATGCAAAAACTTCGCATAAGGCATTCCTAAACCATTTTTTGGGGCGGGCTTAGGGCGGAGGGCCCGCCCGCCGGCGGCGCGCTTCGGGGAGGCCGAGGGCGCGCGTCGCGACGGCATAGGCGAGGACCCCGGCGAGGATCGACACCAGCAGCCCCGCCCCCCCCTGAAGGCTGCCGGAGGAGCCCCCGAGGGCCCTCTGGCAGCCCGCTGCGGCCCCTCCGGAGAGGGCTGCAGCGAGGGCCATCCGCGCCAGGGGGCCCAGATGGGCCCGATCCCCGGGGGGCAGGTCCAGACGCGAGCACAGCCCGGGCCAGAGGGCCAGGAGCCCGGCCCAGCTGGTCAGGGCCGTGGCCAGGGCCAGACCGTCGACATCCATGCCGAAACCACGGATCAGGACCAGATTCAGGCCCACATTGAGGACCAGCATGACGCTCGAGACCCGCACCGGGGTGCGGAAGTCGCCCATCGCGTAGTAAGTCCGCGCCACCAGCCCGGTGGCCCCCGCCGGCAGGATCGCGAGGGTCAGGTAGCGCAGGGCTGCGGACGCGCGCTCGACCCCCTCCGGCCCGAAGGCCCCGCGCTCGAACGACGTCGCAATGACCGCCCGGGCCAGGACGAAGAGGCCGACGCTGGCCGGCAGGGCCACGAAGGCGATCGCGCGGTGGGTGCGGTCGTGGAGCTGGCGCAGGCTGACCCGAGCGCCCTTCTGGCCGTGGGCCTGGAGCAGGGGGAAGACGGCGCTGGTCGCGGCCACCGCGATCAGCGCCATGGGGAACTGCTGCACGCGGTTCGCGTAGTAGTGCAGGGTCGGGCCGCCGTCCGGCAAGAGGCCCTCCGCCATCAGCCCATCGAGCATGACGTTGATCTGGTAGACGGCGGCGCCGAAGGCGAGGGGCAGGCTGCGGCGCAGGACGTCGCGGGCGCCCAGGCGCGTCTCGGCCGCGCCGCGCCCGGGGTCGAGCCCGGCGTCGAGCCCGGGCTCGCGCCCCGGATTGCGTGGGCGCCGCAGGAAGCCCGCGCGGCGCAGCGCCGGGATCTGGACCAGGAGCTGTGCCAGCCCCGCGGCCAGGACGCCCCAGGCCAGGACACGGGCCATCTCGAGGTGCCGTGCGTCGTCGACGGTGTCGCGGAAGCCGAAGCGCCAGGAGATGATCCCCAGGGTCACGAGCCAGGCGATGTTGAGCACGGCCGGGGCCCAGGCCGGCGCACCGAAGATCCCACGCACGTGGAGCGCCCCACCGATCAAGGCCGAGAGGCAGATCAGCACCACGAAGGGCATCACGCGCACGGTCAGGTCGCGCACGGGCTCCGGATCCGCGCCCAGCCAGTGCCAGCCGGTGACGGGCATCGTGTCCGGCATCAAGCTCACCAGCGCCATGACGGCCAGGCACAGACCGACCAGCACTCCGAAGACGAGGCGTGCAGTCCCCGCGAACAGGCGCTCTCCGGCGGCCTCACCCTGGGCCCCTTCGACCTCGGTCAGCGCAGTCTGGAACGAGGTCGAGAGGGCACCCTCCCCCAGGAAGCGGCGGAACAGGTTCGGCACGCGCCAGGCGGTGATGAACGCGTCGAACACGGCCGAACGGTCCCCGAACAGCGCCGCCGAGAGCATCTCGCGCAGGTAGCCCAGGACGCGCGACACCAGGGTCAACACGGAGACCAGGGCGGTGCGCCGGAAGAGGCGCGTGTGCCGCCGCGTCAGGTCGACGGGCGCTGCGTCCGGCGCGCTCGGCTCAGTCGGTTGCGGGATCTCGCCGGCCACGGCGGCAGTCTAGCCCCCGACTCGACGGCGGCCAGCCTGCGTGCCCCGCCGATCTAAGGACAGAACGGCACGGCCAGGGCGTCCGACAGATTGAAGCCGGCGCCGGCGGCGGGGGCGTCGCGGTACCAGAGCTGGAAGTTCCAGGTCGAGCCGGCCTCGATGCGCCCCACGCCCGAGGCCGCCGGCGGCGCGCCCAGGTCGAGGGTGCGGGTGACGCGACCCTGGGCGTCCGCCTGGACCGGCGGCAGCAACCGGAAGCTGGTCCCCCCCACGCAGCGCAGGCCGTCGCCAAAGGGCGTCTGGATGCGGTTCGGCCCGTAGAAGAAGAGGCCCTGTCCCGAGGGCAGGCTGCCGCTCACCTCGAGCACGAGCCCGTTTGCGGCCAGCGAGGTCGATCCGCTGGAGGCGATGCGCGCCCCGGCGCCGGCGGAGTTCGGGGCGCCGCTGCAGTAGACCTCACGCGCCCGCGTCTCGGCGTAGATGCGCACCAGGGTCATGTCTGTGTGGCCGCTGCCGTCGTTGGACGTCCCGCCCATCAGGATCGTGTCCCCATCCAGGGCCAGGGCCAAGCCGCGGTCGGGCCGGTGGTCGGGCAGGTCGACGTGGGCCCGACCGGCGACCCCGAAGGAGGGATCGAGGGTCCCCGTGTCATCGACGCGTGCCAGGCTGAAGATGTCGAAGCCCGGGTTGTCGGGGAACTGGGACGAGCCGCCGACCAGGATGCGCCCCGAGGGGTCGATCGCGACGCGCCGGGCGAAGGAGCTGGGCGTGCCCGGGAAGTCGATCAGGCGCCGCCCGCCCACGCCGAAGCCGGCGTCGGGCTCCCCGTTCGCGTCGGTGCACAGGAGGCCGAAGGCGAAACGCCAGGGAGCGCGCCCGGCACTGCCCGCGGCCACGATCCGACCATCCGGGAGCTGGGCCAGATCGAAGACCGTGTCGTGGAAGGGCGTGAGCTCATACAGCCGCGTGCCGCCGTTCCCGAAGCTCGGGTCGAGGGCGCCATTCGGGTCGAGGCGTAGGAGCAGGAAGTCGAAGGGGATGAAGTCCGCGCCGCCGTCGGTGACACGTCCACGGCCGCCCACGATGAGGCTGCCGTCCGCCTGCACGAGCACGCTGTCGGCAACATCTTCGCGGTCCTGTACCGCGTCTACGATCGCGTGGCCGCCGACGCCGAAGCTCGGGTCGAGGCTGCCGTCCGGCTGCAGCCGCGTGACCAGGACGTCGAGGTCCGCGCTCGTGAAGCCGTCCAAGCTGCTGCCGACGACGAGGATCTTGCCGTCGTCCTGCAGCACGACGTCCCTCACCGTGGCGCTGCCGCTGGGCAGGGTGTGGACCACGGAGCCGGCGCTGCCGAAGCTCGGGTCGAGGGAGCCGTCCGCGAGCAGGCGCTGCACCTGGATGCGCTGAATCGACGCCGCGGATCCGTCACCCGCGATGAGGATGCGCCCGTCAGGCTGCAGCGCGACCCCGTACAGGCGAACGGCTACCAGGCCCGGCAGGTCGGGGAAGACGTAGCCGCCCTGGCCGAAGCTCGTGTCGAGGCTGCCGTCGGGCTCGAAGCGCGCGACGAAGTTCGTGCCCACCGCCGGTCCGCTCTGGTTGGCGCCGATCGCGACGATGCGCCCGTCGGGCTGCAGGAGCAGGTCCTCGCAGGTCTCGGAGTCGGCCGGAAGCCCCGGTGTCGCGACTCCGGTGGAGCCGAACGCGGGGTCGATCGCGCCCGACGTGACCTCGGCGAAGGAGGTCGGTGCGCAGAGCGCGAGGGCGAGGCCCAGGAGGGGTCGTTGCATGGTGTGGCTCACGGGCAGTACGGAACGGAGAGGGCATCGGAGAGGTTGAAGCCCGCACCTGGGGCGCTGCATTGGGGGGGGCTCCGGGGCGGGGGGCCGGAGGGGATGCCGCGACCCGCCGGAGTGTTGGTTCCGCGACCGCTTCGAGGCTATCGAAACCGCCTGGACTCGGGGGGGTAAGCTGGATGTCCGAGCATGATCTTCCCCTCACGCTCCGTCCTGCTCTCCGCCGCCGCCCTCGCCCTCTTCGCGCTCCTGTGGTTCGCCTGGAGCAGTGGGCACGAAGCGGAGTCGGACGCCCTGCCCCTGGCCCTGCCCACGGTCGTGGAAGCGTCACGCCAGCGCAGCGCGGACCCGGACCCGGCTTCGGCCAACGGGCTGTCGAGCGCTCCGGCGCCGACAGCCGAGCCCCGCGAAGAGGCGCCGGCCTCCCAGGAGCGCTGGGTCCTGCGCGGGCATGTGCGCAAGCTGGACGAGGCCGCGCCCCTGGCGAGCTTCCGCGTGCGCATCGAAGGTGGCGGCGCGCTCAGCGAAGAGGTGCAAGTCGATGCCCAGGGCGACTTCGCCTTCAGCTTGACGCGCCCCGAGCAGGTCGAGCTCTCCGTCCACTGCGCGGACCCCTGGCGCGTGCACCCGAGCACGAAGAAGGTCGCGGCCGACAGGATCGACGGCGAGCCCGTGACGTTCAGCGCCTGGCGCTGGCCGGCGCGCGATGTCGAGCTGCGACTCGTCGACCGCTACACCAAGAGCGACCCGATCCCCTGGTACACCCTCGGCTTCGATGACGGAGAGCGCCGCGTGCGCGTCACGAGCGACGAGCGCGGGCGCCTGACCCTGCCCGCGCACTCGAGCGGGCTGCCCGCCCTGCTCGACCTCTACGACCGCGACGACGGCGTGCGCATCGGCACGCACCAGATCGATGCCACGGCCATCCCCTACCCGCGCGACCCGGGCACCCTGCGCGTTCCGACGGGACCCACCTATCTGCTCGACGTCGACCTACCCCCGGGCCTGACCCACGCGGACTTCATGGCGACGCTCAGCTCCGAGAGGACCGGCCCGCGGCATCGCAAGGAGACTCCCCTGCGCACCGAGCCGATCGGCGCCCAACGCTGGGATCTCTGGGCACGCTTCCCGGACACTCCGCGCCTGTCCGGCGCGCACGTCCTCAGCCTGGTCAGCGCCGATGGCACCCACGTCGCTCGCACCCAGGTCCACCTGACCTCGCCCGGACTCCAGCCCGACCCCGTGCGGCTCGAGTTCCTGCGCTCCTGTCGCTTGTATGGAACGGTGCGCGACCCGGCGGGCCAGCTGCTCGAGGGAAAGCGGGTCATCCTCTACCCCTCCGACGGCGTGAAGCACACCGGCGCGCGGACCTACGCGAGCAGCGACGCCGAGGGACGCTTCGACTTCAAACCCCTGGAGCCCGGCTTCTACACCGTCGTGCTGCCCATCGTGCAGGCCGAGCGCTCGGGCAGCTTTCGGGTCTTCCTCGCCGCGGGGGAGGAGCGCAACCTCGACCTCGAGTACGCCTTTCCCCCCGGCGCGGGGGACATCTCCGGGCGGGTGTCGAGTGCGTCGGGCACGTACCACGAGCGCTTGCAGCTGACGATGACCACCCAGGCCATCGCCTCCCGCGGCTCCGGCCTCTCGCTGCAGACCAGCGTCGAGTGGGAGAACTTCGAGGGGCGCTGGGAGGGCTCCTTCCGCTTCAGCGACGTGCCCCTCGACGACTACCGGATGAGGCTCTGGACCCCGGAGGCGGAGGACTGGGAGCCAGGCACGGTCGACGCCCGCCCGCCCCAGAGCGACTTCCACTTCCGTCTGAACGACGCCCTGCTCACCTTCCCCGCGATAGCGCACGTGCAGAACGCCGAGGGCAGCGCCCTCTCCTACTACTACCACCTCGAGTACGCCGCCCCGGGCCGGCGCCTGCGGCGCGAGACCGGCGGCCCGGTCTCGCCCTCCGAGGCCTTCGCCACCCTGCCCTCGGGCTCGAAGAGCGTGCGCTTCTGGATCGGTGCCCCGGGCTTCGTTCCCGCCCGCGGCAGCGGCGAAGCCTTCCTGCGCGGTGCACGCCCCGAAGCCCCCTGGGAGGCGACCTTCGTGCTCGAACCCGGCTTCGGCCTCGAGCTGGAGCTGGTCGAGCGCGTGCCCGACGCCTACTCCGAGCCCATCGAGGGCGTGCGCGTGATCGTCGATGGCAAGGACGCCGGCGAGACCGACGCCGAGGGCCGGCTCTTCATCCAGGCCGGCGCCGAGCCGGAATCGATCCGCTTCGAGAAGCAGGGCTTCGTCTACGCCTCCGGCCCCGTGGACGCCGCCAGCGGCGGCCTGCGCCGCTTCGGTGTGCACGCCGTGTGCGTCATGCGGCGCGCGCCCTAGGCTAGCGCTCGATGCGATACAGAGTCGAGGCCGGGTCCTCGGTGCGCATCACCGCCACCAGCTCGGGCGGCGCGTCGTGTCCGCGGGAGAGGGGCTCCAGTACCGGCGCGGTGGCGACCTCCTGGGGGCCGATGTAGACGTAGGTCGCATGCACCTCGCGCAACCGCTCGACGAAGCCCTCGATCGTCGCCGCGCCGCGGAAGGGAACCGGCCGCACGTGCGCCATCCAGGACAGGTGCGGCTTGCGCGCCGCGATCGAGTCCCCTTCGCCCGCGGCCGCCGCCAGGGCCGGGGCGACCTCGAGCAGCTCCTGGGGTTCGCCGCCCAGTGTCTCGCTCGCGCGCAACGCGGAGAGGGCGCCGATCACGAAGGCCGAGAGCAGCACCGCCGCCAGGGTCAGGCGGCGCAACATGGGTATGCCCTCTTCGCTGGCTTGCTCCGGGTCGTCGTCGCTCCAGGGCACGAGCCAGGCGCAGGCCAGGGCTCCGAGCAGGGCCGGCAGGATCGCGAAGTGATAGCGCGACTGGTACGGCGCCAGCGCTGAGAGGCCGAACCCCGCCGCGGCGTAGACGATCAGGGCCGCCCCGCGCCATGGATCGGAGTAGCGCCGCAATAACAGGAAGAGCAGCCCCGGGCCCAGGAACAGGAAGGCCGGGAAGCTGACCAGGTCGACCATCAGCTGGCCGGCGTCGAGGTACAGGTCCTCGGCCAGGACGCGCGCGAAGCGGCGCGGGTCGTGCATGATCACATCGGCAAAGGACGTGAACTCCTGCTCGAGCTGGGCCAGATACTCGCCGTCCAGCTTCTTGGCCGGGTCGCCGTAGGCTTCGAGGGCCACCAGGGCGTGGGCCGTGCTGTGGAAGGGGCGGCCGTGCCACTTCATGTTGGCGACCCAGACCGGGCCGCTCGTGATGAAGAACCCGGCCAGCCACACGCTGCACAGGATCGCGGCGCGCCGCACGCGGCTGCTGCTCGGCGGCTCGTGCACCTGCGCGTCGTCGCCCCGGTCCTCTTCGAGCTCTTCGTCCGACGTGAAGAGCGGCCTCAGGAAGAGCAGGACGAAGGCCGGCACGATGGTCGCGGCCGCGGGGTAGCGCGTCACGATCGCGAGCCCTGCGGCGCCCCCGGCCAGGCCCGCGTGCAGGGCCGTCGGACGGGCTCGCCGGAACAGCACGCAGAGCGAGGCCCAGGACAGTGCCGCGGCCGGGACGTCGTTGCCGACGGCGAAGGAGAAGCGGAACAGGCTGACGTAGACGAGGGCCTGGCAGAGCAGCGCCGCGCGCTC